>JANXTD010000846.1 GCA_025352585.1 Fimbriiglobus sp. | reverse complement strand
GACAAGTGAGCTGGCGGCCGTCGGTGATTCGGAAGGCGGGGTTTGTCTGCTTCGCTTGCCAGGCGGAGAGTCGATCCAGGAGGGTAGCGGCCAGTGCTGGAGCGTGCCGGTGACCGTGACCCCCAACGGCCAGCAGGTGGTGCGTGTGGATGGCACTAATGTCACATGGTTCGAGGTTTCTGGTCAGGGCTGGGTTGAACGACATCAGCTGAAAACCGGTGGCCGCCCAGTGGACGGTACGTTTTCTCGCAACGGGCTGCGTGCGGGCGTGGCTTACGGAGGCAAGGTTCGGGTCTTCGATTTGCCTACACATACGCAAGTTTGTGACCTAGACGTGCCGGGGACATGCACCGTTCACAAGGAATCCATGACCGCGACCGGTGACGCTATGCTAGTGCGGCGAGATGACCGCTCCACCGTCCTCGTCTCTATCCCCGCCGGCAAGCCAATTGTCGAACTTCCGGCTCCGCCCGAATCCGAAGGCGACGCAGGTTCGGCCGGCCTCGCCATTAGTCCGGACGGGCTATGGCTTGCTACTGTGACGACCTTACCGGGTAAGGTTACAATCTGGGACCGAGCGACCGGCAAGCCAATCCGAGAGATCAAATCAGTGCAAGCGGATGAGTGGTTAAGCCACCGTCGGTTGCGATTCACACCGGACGGTAAGCGACTCCTGTGCGTGTCGTTCCGGCACACGAGCGCTGAGTCTTTCGGTAGCGGTCGGCTTGAGGCATGGGACACTACGAACTGGAAACAGACGGTCACCCTGCGTGAAGGGGGCGGCGGCCAGGGCTTAGCGATCCGCGCGGACTCGCGGCAGGCGGCGTGGCCGCTGTCCGACGGGGCGGTCCGACTCGTCAACCTCGACACCGGGGCGATCGAGCGGACCATCCGCGTCGGCCCGCCGGGCGGCGTCATCCCCGACTGCGCCTACGCCCCGGACGGTCGGCACCTCGTCACGGCCAACGCCAACGGCACCGCCTACGTCCTCCGCCTCTCCCCGCCGCCCGACGCCAAGAAGTGACCGCCGCCCCCGCGGCCCCCAGGGCGCGGTTGCACCCAGCAGGTCGGCGCTTTGCGGGGGCATGGCGGTCGGCGCCGGTGCTACATCCGCAGCCCGGACTTCAACCCCAAGGCGGCATTCTTGCCGTAGCATGGGCCACGTCTTGGACTTCCAAGTCGCCGCTGACGACCCACGCGGCACCGATGACAAACGCTCTGGCTCGCAAGGCCCGCCCGACGGGGATCGAAACGACCCGTCTCCCCGACGCCGCGACGCGGTCGCCGACTCCGGCGCATCGCCCCCGCGGCCCCATTCGCGGTGAACGACGCCTCGCAAGCCGACGCTTCGAGAGTCAATAACCCCCTCCGCGCCGCGTGCCTCAGGGTCCAGGTGACGCCTCCGGAGTGTGCAACTCTGCCCACGGAGTTACGAAAGTGACGAAGGAAACGAAGTAAGCTCACAGACGCACTCGCTCACGGGGGTTAAGTTGGGGTGCGACCGTAGACCCAGGCAGCGGCGGACACGGCCCTACGGCAACTGCGACGCCCCCGACGGTTCGATGCAAAGTCCGCGGACCCCCGCAAAGGCAGGCGCTTCCCGCGACGCGAGCGATGACTGCGTCGATGCGCACCGTCGGGTATGATATCTTTCGAGTGGGGCAACTCGGGACCGCTGTCGTCTAACGTCGGGCGGGCGGAATGGCCTGGGTGAACATCAAGGGGCACCGCTACTACCGCCGCTCGAGGCGCGTCGGCGGCCGCGTCGTCACCGAGCACGTCGGCCGCGGCGAACTGGCCGACCTGGAGGCCGCTTACGACGCCGGGTCGCGTGACTTGGACCGACTCGAGCGTGCGTCGGCCCGGATCAAGCGGTACCTGGCGGCGACCGAGTTCGCGGCGTTCTTCGAGCTGGACGGTGTCGTGTCCGATGTCGTCGCGGCGCTCGCCCACCGCCAGGGCTGGCACCGGCACAAGCGGCAGTGGCGGCGGAAGAGGGGTGCCGAAGTGAGGACGGCGGACAAACTTCGTAAGCAGGTCGATAAGATCATTGCCGAGCGGAAGGCCCAGCCCCTACTCTCGCCGGACCTGGGGGGCGTGCCAGATGCCGACCGGGCGGTCCTCGCCAAGGCGGCGACCGGGGACGCCGACGCGCTCGCGGCCGCCGAGCCGTACTTCCGGGACGCCTCGCTACTGAGGAGTTGGGGCGACCCGATGCACGCGGCGCGGTGCTGGCTGGTGACCCAGTCGTGCGGCGACAACGCCCTCGTCGCCCGCGCGACCCACCGGTACGCCAAC
>JANXTD010000779.1 GCA_025352585.1 Fimbriiglobus sp. | reverse complement strand
GTAGGGCATCGCCTCGACGCGGTGCGACCCGGCGACCGCATCGATGCACGCCCCGAGCTTGCGGACGAGGGCCGCCGAAAGGTCGGCGCTCAGTGGCGGGCAGGCGAACGCCGGCGGCAATGCTGTGAACGGCACATCGACCCGTTGCCGCACGAACGCCTCGACTTCGGCGATAGCGTCGGCGGGCGACTCGCCGGGCAGCAAGCGGCGGTCGAGTTCGACGCGGCAGCGATCCGGCACCGTGTTCGGGCTGACCCCTCCGGCGACCATGCCGACGCTCAAACTCCCCGCGCCGAGCAGCGCGTCACGCCGGCCGCGGCCCAACTCCGTGGCATACTCCTCCAGAGCGACCACCACCCTGGCCATGCGGTAAATCGCGTTGACCCCGAGTTCCGGTCGCGAGCTGTGCGCCGCGACACCGACCGTCTCGATTGCCCAGCGGACGACGCCCTTGTGAGCGCTAACGATGTTCAGCGAAGTCGGCTCCGCGACGATGGCGTAGTCCGGCTTCAAGCCCGACTTCATCAGCGATTGCACGCCGAGGAACGTGTGTTCTTCGTCGATGGTGAACGCCAGGGTGATCGCGGCGCAGCCGGGCGGCTTGGTCGTCACCAGTTGGCCGAACGCGGCGAGCATCGCGGCCGCGCCGCCCTTCACGTCGCACGCCCCGCGGCCGTAGACCTTGCCGTCGCGCGACTCGGCCGCGAACGGCTCGACGGTCATGCCGTCGGTCGGGACGGTGTCCTGGTGCGCCTCCCACAAGACCGTGAATGGCGCGCCCGGCGGGGTATAGTGGGCGACGAGGTTGCAGCGGCCGGGGGCGACTTCGACCCGCTCGACGGGCACGCCGAGGCCGCGTAACTGCGCTTCGAGGTAGTCGGTGACGCGCGACTCGTGCGCCCACTCCGGCGGCACGTCGGCGCGGCCCATCGGGTTGACCGACGGCCGGCGGACCAGCTCCCGCAGCAACTCGACGACCGACGGCAACGCCATAACGACTCGGACCCCCGACGGCACGGAGAGGCACCCGCAGTTTACGCCACGGGGCGCGTCCGCGCTAGCGGGAAACCCCAACGAGTGGCTACTCGACGCTCTTGACATACACGCGGTCGCCGTCCCGGATTCGGTGGTTGGTGCCCATCTCGCTGCGTTGGGTGATGGCGACCCAGTCCACGGGGAGGACCTGGTCGGCCCCGCTCTTCGCGCGCCGGGCGACCCAAGCCTTCACGGTTCGGGCCTCCTTGGCCGACAACTTTTGCGTAGGCCCCAATGAGCCAATGACATGCAGGACCGTCTCGTTGCCGAAGCACGGCTGCCGCACGACTTGCTCGCCGCCCGCGCCGCAGTCCGTGATGACGTAGAACCGTTTGCTGTTGAAACCCGCGACGCGGATCGTCAACTCCTCCACGGCGACGTACTTGGCCAGGCGACTGCGGACGAGTGCCTCCGCCGCGGCGACGGTTCCGCCGCCGACGGCGACGTCGCCGAACACGCCGAGGGACATAGTCCCGTCCGGGTGAACGATGTGCTTGCCCCGGACCGACTCCGTGCCGACGGGGACGGGATCGCCCGTCGTCCGGAAGTCGATCTCGACGATGTCGGGCGGCTCCAGGGTGTAGTCCCCGTCCGGGTGCGGATCGGCACCGGCCGTGGTGGGGGCCGGCGGCGGGACCGGCGCGGGGGGCGGCGGTTGGGCGCTCATCAGTTCGGTCAGTCGGGCCAGTTCGCGCCGCGTTTGGCGCGACTCCCAGGCCAACAGGGTGAGAACGACGACGGCGACCAGCCCAAGGATCGACTTCAGCCAGCGCATGAGTACTCCTCCGTAGTTCGGGAATCGGGCGAGTCCAACACAGCCCCCGCAGAGTGTCAAGGGCATTGTTCGCGGCGATTGCGATGGCCGCCGCGCGACCGCCGGTGTACAACGACACGTATGCTTGCAACGGATGAAAACGAACTCGCCACCGAACGCCTGCGGGAACTGTTCACCCGCTACTCCGAGGCGCTGCTGCGCGACGTGGCCAGCCGCCTCGTCAAGCCGCGCACGGTGATCCCCGCCGACGAACTCATCGACAAGTGCCTCGGCACGCTCCTGAACCCGCCGGTCATGGACCGCCGCATCAAGGAGCTTCCCGACGCCGCCCGCAAGGCGTTGACGCTGATGGGCCTGAGCCGGCGCACGACCTGGAACGTCGGGTCGCTGGTCCTGGCCCTCGCCGCGTTGGGGCACGCCGAGGGGCTGTCGCCGGTCACCACACTGCTCGACAACGGCCTCGTCTGCCCGGTGCTGGGCGAACTCCCGGCCGGACTCGCCGCGTGGGAGGCGTTCCTCGGCGAGGGCAACATCGCCGACGCCCGCGTCGTCGTCCACCCGCAAGTCGCCGCCCGCGCCAGGGCCGAAGACCTGGGTCTGCCGACGATTTTCGGCGAGCCGGTCGGCGCGCCCGCCGTGCGCAACGCCGACGGCCTCGACTGGCCGCTGCGGCTCTCGGTGGTGCGCCAGCAGATCGAAGAAAACCTCGTCCGCTTGACGCAAGCCAACACGCTGTTCAAGCGCGACCACGGCCGGCTGCAAACCGACACGGTGCTCAGCGCGTCGGTCGCCGAGCAGATGCGGCCGGTGCCCGACGCCGGGGTGCTGTCGCTGTTCTGGGCGCAGGCCTGCGGGC
>JANXTD010000775.1 GCA_025352585.1 Fimbriiglobus sp. | reverse complement strand
GCTCGGAGATGTGCGTGCCGGGCACGTCGGTCGGGATGGCGCGGAACGGTCCGCCGGTACTGGCACCCGGCTTGGGGTCCCATGTCTCGAGCTGGCTCGCCCCGCCGGCGAGCCACAGCAGGATGACCCGCTTCTGCCGCTTCTTCAACTCCCCGGCCAGCGCCGGCGTCGAGAGGGCGTCGAGGGCCGACATGCCGGCGAAGGCGGCGGCGGTGCCGAGGAAATCACGCCGGCTGGGCGCGTGGTCGGCGGAGCCGCAGAAGAACGAGCGGGGCATGACGCACTCCCGGAGTTAGTGGTTGAAGCGGAATTCGGGGCTGGCGACGAGCGCCCAGAGCAGTTGTCGGCGGGCCTCGGCCGGGCGGTCGGCGCGGGCGGTCAAGTAGGCGGTGAGGGCTTCGACTTCGCCCGCGGTCGCCGGCCGGCCGTAGGTCGATTGCACCATCAGCCGGGCCACGGCCGCGGGGTCGGCCTCGGATTTGGCGCGGCCGAGCAGCGTGCCGCCCCCGTCGGTCAGGAACTCCTTGCCGACGCGGTCGCCGTTGCTGAACAGCAGCGCCTCGGCCACGCCGATCTGGAACGGATCGACCCCCGGTTGCGCGATCAGCGCGGCAAACCCCTTGCCCGACTGCTCGACCTGCTCGACGCGCTTCTCGAACTCGTCGGGCTTGAGGCCTTCAAAGGTCTTGGGGTCGGTCGCGGCGAGTTTGAGCGAGGTCGCCAACTGCTGCGGCGTCAGCGCCCGCAGTCGGCCGACAGCGAAACTCTCCGGGGCGGGGTGCGACTCGCTGGCGAACACGGTGTCGCGCGAGTACGCCTGGCTCAGCACGATCCCGCGCGTCAGCGCCACGAGGTCGTACTTCGACGCCCGCACCCGGTCGGCGAGTTCCGCGAGCAAGCTGGCGTGCGACGGCTCGTTGGCGGCGTGCATCTGGTCGAGCGGGTTCACGAGGCCGTAGCCGAGGAAGCGGTGCCAGAGGCGGTTCACGATCGACTTGGCGAAGAAGTCACTCTCTTTCGGCTGCAACGCCAGCTTCACGAGTTCGGCCCTCGCGCTGTACGCCGGCGCGGGCGGGGCGGCCTTGTCGGCGCGGGCCTTGTCGAGGGCCTCCTTGTCGCGCTTCTGCTCGTCCTTGTCGGGTTCGCGGATCGTCGGCGTCGAGATCGCCGTGCCGGTGAGGAACATCAGCCGGGCCGTCTTTTCCGGCCCCTGCGTCGGCTTGTACTTGACCAGCCCCGCCCCGCGCTCGGCGACGTAGCCGCCGCCGTCGTAGGTACGGGCGAGGAAGCCTTTGAGGCCGTAGAAGTGCTCCTGCGTCCAGTCCTTGACGTTGGGGTGGTCGTGGCACTGCGCGCAGCTCACGTTGACGCCGAAGAACGCCACCGACACGTCCGCGGTGAGCTTGTCGAGGTCGGCGAGCTTGGGCCGCAGGTACTCCGCCGACCCCCGCTTCGTCGGGTCGTCTTCGCTGGGCAGCATCAGGTCGCGGAACACCGCGTCCCACGGGCGGTTCTCGCGCAGGGCGAGCGTCAGGTAGTCTTGGAGGCTGCCGCCCTTGCCGGGCTTGGCCGGCTTGCCGCCCTGGCCGGGCCGGTCGGAGAGCATCACGTCGAAGAGCACCGCCTGGTAACGCGCGTAGCCGGGCGAGGAGATCAGCCGATCAACGAGTTGGGCACGCTTCGCCGGGTCGCTCGACTTGACGTACGCCTCGACTTCGACGCCGGTCGGGACGCGGCCGACGAGGTCGAGGGTCAAGCGGCGGACGAGGGTGGCGTCGTCGGCCTGCCGCGCCGGCGTGACGCCGTCGGCCCGCAACTTCTCGGCGACGCGCGTGTCGATGAGTCCTTCGAGCGGCACCTCGGCGGCCGACGCGGGCGCGGCGCAAGTCAGCAGGACTAGCAGACAGAGGGACCTCATGCGCAGGCGTCCTGTCGATGGGGTGCGGCGGGGGTGGGCGGTCGCGGACGCGCACGGTGCGCGGAAGGCAGGTTGCCCGAGCATAACCGTTCGTAGAGCGTGTGCAAGAGAAAAGTCGGCGGAAGTGGCGACGAAAAAAGCCCCCGCCAATTTCTGACGGGGGCTTTCACGAAAGTGGCTGAAGCCAGGGTTGAACTGGCGACCTAGCGATTTTCAATCGCTCGCTCTACCAACTGAGCTATTCAGCCGTGTCACACCTATCCTAGCAGCCCCGACGCCGGCCGTCAACGCAACTTCGCGGCACCGGGCGGTGACCACCAAACCCGCCGGGCGGGCGGCGTTGACGCACCCGCGCCGCGCCGGATAGAGTGGTACTCCCGCGACCCGCTCTGCCCCCCGAGACGACGGTGCCCATGTCGGCGAAGATGAAACCCAGCAGCGCGTTCACGGCCGCCCCGACCGCGAGCTTCGACCCCACCAACCCGTTCATCGTCCAGGGGGACCGGTCGATTCTCGTCGAGGTCGACAACCCCAAGTACGCCGAGGCCCGCGACGCCCTCGCCCCCTTCGCGGAGTTGGAGAAAAGCCCCGAGCACATCCACACCTACCGCATCAGCAACCTCTCGCTCTGGAACGCCGCCGCCGCCGGCATCAGCGCCGACGAGATGGTCGCGGTGCTGACTCGCTACACCAAGTTCCCGATCCCCGGCAACCTGCCCGCCGACATCGCCGAGAGCGTGTCGCGCTACGGCCGCATCCGCCTCGAGAAGACCGCCGACGGCCTGCGACTGGTCTGCGCCGATCGGCCGCTGCTGGAGGAAATCGTCCGGCAGAAGAAGGTCAACGTTTATCTCGGCGAGCGCATCGACGACGTGAGCTTCGCCATTGCCCCGGAGTTCCGCGGCGTCTTGAAGATCGCGCTCATCACCATCGGCTACCCGGCGGAAGACTTGGCCGGCTACACCGAGGGCGCGGGGCTGCCGATGGCCTTACGGGAAGTCGCCGCGAGCGGGTTGCCGTTCACCGTGCGCGACTACCAGCGCGAGGCGGCCGACGTCTTCCACGCCGGCGGCGACGTGCGCGGCGGCTCGGGCGTGATCGTGCTGCCGTGCGGCGCGGGCAAGACCATCGTCGGCATTGTCGCGATGTGCCTGCTCCAGAAATCGACGCTCGTGCTGACCACCAGCATCACGGCCGTGAAGCAGTGGCGGCGCGAAATCCTCGACAAATCGACGCTGAACCCCAGCGAGGTCAAGGAGTACACCGGCGAGATCAAGGAGATCGGCCCGGTCACCGTGGCGACCTACCAAATCATCACCTACCGGCCCGACAAGACCGAGGAGTTGGCGCACTTCGGCATCTTCGAGAAGCAGGACTGGGGCCTGATCATCTACGACGAAGTCCACCTGCTGCCGGCCCCGGTGTTCCGCGTCACGGCCCAGATCCAGGCTCGCCGCCGGCTCGGCTTGACGGCGACCCTGATCCGCGAGGACGGCCGCGAGGGGGACGTGTTCAGCCTGATCGGGCCGAAGAAGTACGACGTGCCGTGGCGCGACCTCGAGGGCCGCGGCTGGATCGCGACCGCGGCGTGCGCGGAGATTCGCGTCGCCCTGCCCGACGACGCCACGCGCATGGCCTACGCGGTCGCCGACCACCGGGCCAAGTTCCGCATCGCCTCGGAGAACCCCGCCAAGGACGACGTGGTCGCGGAACTCCTCGACCAATATCGCGACCAGCGGGTGATCATCATCGGGCAGTACCTCGACCAACTGAAGTCGCTGGCCGCGCGCTTCGGCCTGCCGCTGATCACCGGGGCGACCGGCAACGCCGAGCGCGAAATCCTCTACAACCAGTTCCGCAGCGGCGAGGTCCGGCACCTGGTGCTCTCGAAGGTCGGCAACTTCGCCATCGACCTGCCCGACGCCAACGTGCTGATTCAAGTCTCCGGCACCTTCGGCTCGCGCCAGGAAGAGGCCCAGCGGTTGGGCCGGGTGTTGCGGCCGAAGTCCGACGGCGGCGACGCGGCGTTCTTCTCGATCGTCACGCGGGACACGCGCGAACTCGACTTCGCGCACCACCGGCAGATGTTTCTCACGGAGCAGGGCTACGCCTACGAGATCCTCGACGCGAAGGAAGTCGTCCACGCCCGCAACCGCATCACGCAAGTCCAGGAGGCGTGACCGATGTCGCGCCTACGCCTACGCCGGCGACCAGCGCTCGCGCAGCCGCAGCGTCGGCACCTCGACGAGCTTCGTCATCAGCACGCCCAGCGCCAGGCTCCCGGCGACGTAGACGGCCACGCGCGGGGCGAAGTCGAGCGGGCCGGCCACGCGCTCGACTTGCGGGACGCCTAGCAGCACCCACGGGATGTGCCACAGGTAGATCGCGTAGGAGCAGCGGCCGAGGTACGCCGTCGCCGACACGAGCCGGTTGGCCGGCAGTCGCAGTTGCAGCACGCCCGCCAGGATCGCGGCGCTGCCGAGGCTGTTCAGCGTCAGGCCGTAGGTCGTGATGCCGACGTGCTTGGTGTGTTCCAGCACGAACGGCGGGGCCAGGGCGACGCAGCCGCCGGCGATGAGCGGCCAACGCCAGCGGCGGGTTAGTCGGGCGAAGCGGTCGCGGCGGAAGTGGGCGAGGTAGCCGACGAGTACGCCCAGGAACAGGCCGTCGATGCGGAAGTGCGTGCGGCCCTGGCGCACCGACGCGGGGTCGTCGGGGAACATCTCCGCGTGAGCCAGCCGCAACGCCAGGCAAGTCACGCCGACGGCCAGGACTGCCAGCGGTAACACGCCGGCGAACGGGTCGGCGGCGTGCGGCCGGCGGCGCGTCATCGCCAGCAGGACCAGCGGCAGCAGCAAGTAGAAGTGCTCCTCGACGGCCAGCGACCAGGTGTGCAGCCAGATGCCGGGCAGGTAGTTCTGGACGAACAGCCCTTCGCTGAGCAGCAGGTTCGCCGGCGGCTGGCCGTGGGCCAGGACCAACCCGGCGGCGGACGCGGCCAGCATGGCGTAGAAGGCGGGGTAGATCTTCCAGGCCCGCCGGGCGTAGAAGCGCTTCACCGAGAGCGTGCCGCGCGACCGGTACTCGGCGAAGAGCAGGCCCGAGACGAGGTAGCCGCTGAGCACGAAGAACAGGTCGACGCCGACCCAGCCCCCGCAGACGCCGGCGTCGAAGAGGCGGTGCGACCACGCCGGCCACGACGCGGGGAACGGCATCATGTACAGGTGGTTGACTAGCACAAGGCCCATCGCCGCGGCCCGCAGCACGTCGAGTTCGACGAGCCGGGGGCGTGGACTCGCGGCACTCGCAGTAGGCGCGGCTTCGGGCGGCATGGTGACGTTCGGCGGGTGTCGGGATATCGTGACTGCTGACGCGGGCAGTCTAGTTCGGGTTCGGCCGCGCGGTCGGGCCGTTCCGGTTCTGCCGCGGCCGAGGTGACCTCGCCATGTCCGACACCCCGTCCTCGACCGCCCGGCTGCCGGCGAAACTGCACCGTAAGGTCTGCCTGATCCTCACCGAGGACGCGGTGCTGGCCGAGGAGGTGCTCGCGCGCAAGAAACTCGCCGTCGAGATCGTCGGCCGGCTCTCGGACAAGGCGTTGCTCGTCAAGCCGGGCAAGATGGAGATGATCCTGGACGAGCTGCGCAAGATGGGGCACACGCCGTCGGTCGTGGGCAAAATGTGAGGCTTGCCCGATCGTCCGGCACGCCCTACCATGACCGTTCGAGACTCGCCGACCGCCCCCGAGACTTTCCATGCCGACGCCGACGTTGACCCTATTTGCCGAAGCCGTGGCCCCCGCCGGCGGGGCCGAGCCGGCCGCACCCGCCGCCCCGTCGATGACGAGCTTCCTGCTGCCGATCGGGCTGCTGGCGCTCTTCTACGTCGTCGTCATGCTCCCCGCCAGCCGCCGTCAGAAGCGTGAGGCGGCCGCCATGTTTGCCGGCATCAAGGCCGGGTCGCGGGTGCTGCTCGGCGGCGGCATCGTCGGCACGATCGTCCGGGTCAAGGACGGCGAGGACGAAGTCGTCGTGAAGTCCGAGGACAGCAAGTTCCGCGTCTTGCGCTCGAGCATCGTCCGCGTGCTCGGCGACGAGACCCCCCCCGAAGTCAAGTAACTCCCCAACCGGATGGATTCGCGGCCCCAGGCACTTCGCGCCGGGGCCTTCGGCTTCCGTGACTGTGAAGGCGTGTGATGAAGCGCAAATTTCTCCTCCGGCTTGTCGTCTGCCTCGTGCCGACTTTACTCGCGGCCCTCGCCGTCGGCCTCGCCGTGATGCGCGAGGCGGACGGCGAGGTCGGCTTCCGCCGCGGCATCGACCTCGCCGGGGGCACCATCCTCGTCTACGAGGTCAACCTCGAGCGCAGCCTGCGCGGCAAGGCGCCGGACGCCGCGGCGGTCGCCGGGGCCGGGCTGTCGGGCGACGAGATCCGCAAGCTCGCCGAGAGCCTCAAGCGGCGCATCGACCCCAACGACTTGCGCAACGTGATCGTGCGGCCCGTCGGCACGTCGCGCATCGAGATCATCCTGCCGCGCTCCGGCAGCGTGAGCGGCGACAAGAAGAAGGAAGGCTCGACCGAGGACTACGTCCAGGAGGTCAAGGAGCGCGTCCGGCAGGTCGGCGTGCTGGAGTTCCGCATCGTCGCCAACTCGACCGACGACGCCGCCGGCATCAGTGAGACCCGCGCGGCCATCGAGCGGCAAAAGGCCGACCCGAAGGTCAAGGCCGAACTCGAAGACCTCGCCCGCCGCGGCCTGCCGCCGCTGGCGTCGCCGTCGTCGTACTCGGTCACGGTCAACGGCGAAACCGTGAGTGACACGACCTACCAGTGGGTCGAACTCGGCCCCGAGGAGCGCGAGACCTACGGCCTGAGCAACGCCTACGCCGAAGCCGGCCCGGTGCCGCGGAAGTCGTCCGAGAAGGAGACCGCGACCTGGTTCTACCCGGAGTTCGCCCGCGCCCGCGCCGCCGAGGCCGGGGCCTTCGCCGCCTCGGGCGTCACGCTCGACACGGCCGGCAACCTGTTCTTCACCCGCGAGTTCGTCAAGCTCCAGCCGGCCGTCAACGAGGAGGGCAAGAAGGTCGAGTACTTCGTCCTGACGCGCGTCTCGCCGTCGGACGCCACCAAGGTCGATCGCGAGTTCGGCATGCAAGCCCGCTCCGACACCTTGCGCCTCGACCCGGCCGTCTACTTCAGCTTCAACTCGTACGGGGCCAACAAGTTCGGCAAGATCAGCGAGCGCAACCGCAAGGGCGAGAACGGCTTCAAGCGGCAACTCGCGGTCATCATGGACGAGAAGATCGTCTCGGCCCCGACCCTCGACGCCGTCATCAAGGAGTCGGGCACCATCAGCGGCAAGAGCTTCGACCAAGCCGGCGTCAACCGCCTGGTGTTCCTGCTGCGCAGCGGGGCGCTCAACGCCGAGTTGAAGCCCGACCCGGTCAGCGAGAACACCGTCGGGCCGACGCTCGGCGAGGACACCATCCGCAAGGGGCTGCTCGCCGTCGGCGTCTCGTTCGTCGCCGTCTTAGCATTCATGCTCGTCTACTACCAGTTCGCCGGCATCGTCGCGTGTATCGCGCTGTCCGTCAACCTGCTGCTCACCATCGGCTTCATGGTCACCGTGAAGGCGGCGTTCACGCTGCCGGGGCTAGCCGGGGTCGTGCTGATGCTCGGCATGGCCGTCGACGCCAACGTGCTGATCTACGAGCGCATCCGCGAGGAGCGGGCCAAGGGGGCCAACCTCGTCACGAGCATCCGCCTCGGCTACGACCGCGCCTTCGCCACGATCATCGACACCCACTTGACGAGTATTTTCACCTGCGTGGTGCTGTACGCCTACGGCAACGACAACTTGAAGGGCTTCAGCGTGAGCCTGACCGTCGGCCTGATCATCAGCCTGTTCACGGCGCTGTACATGACGCGGCTGATGTTCGACTACGCCGTGGTGCGGCGGGCGATCACGACGCTGCACATGTACCAACTGTTCCCGCGGCCGAACTTCGACTTCATGAGCATCCGCAAGGCGATGTTCGCGCTGACCGGCACGGCCACGGTGCTGGGCCTGGGCCTGTTCCTCGCCCGCGGCGACGCGGCGCTGAACGTC
Source organism: Fimbriiglobus sp. (assembly GCA_025352585.1). GTDB lineage: Bacteria > Planctomycetota > Planctomycetia > Gemmatales > Gemmataceae > Fimbriiglobus. The sequence continues at coordinate 1,389 of JANXTD010000775.1, read as the reverse complement.
GACTTTACCAAAGGCACCGCCTACGGCGGCCGGCTGGCCGAGGGCCAGGAGCGCGCACTGACCGACAAGGACAACCAGGGCTTCCTGACGCTGCTCGGCGAGACCGCCCAGCGCGACCGGCTCAAGGTCCGCAGCGTCACCCTGGCGGCGAGCGACGCCGCCGAGGGCAAGGCGGACAGCGAGCGGATTTACGTCGTCACCTACGAGGACGGCACCAGCGCCGTCGTGACCTTCGCCAACGCGCCGGAGGGGGCCGACCAGGCCGCCCGGCTCGCCGACGTGAAGTCGCGGGCCTCGCAACTGCCGGGGCTGTCGGTCGAGCAAGTCTTCCTCGGCAGCGAGAGCTTCGGCTCGAACAAGTCGCGGTCGTTCACCGTGCGGACCACTGAGAAGGAGCCCGAACTGGTGCAGGTCATGCTCGACCGCCTGCTGCGCGACGAGAAGACCGGCACGCCGCTGCTGGCCTCGACGCAGGTGACGGGGGTCAAGGTGACCTGGCCGACGGCGACTGTGACCCTCGACCGGGCCGCGTCGCCGCGCTACTTCGGGGCGTTCCTGGAGCGCGAACTGAAGCTCGTCGGCCGCTGGCCGAGCGTCGGCGGGCTGGCCGGGCTGACCGTGACCGGCGTGCCGACCGAGGGCGACCAGGCGGTGAGCACCGAGGAGGGCCGCAGCGGGCAGTACAAGACGCTCAAGGTGGACGTGGCCACGAACTCGGAGTTCAAAGCCCTGAAGGAGGCGGCCGCGGCCAACAAGGTCGCCACCGACCCGCAAGCCGCCAAGGAACTCGCGACGTTCACCGAGTCGCTCGACCGGGCCGCGAAGGCGTTCACCGCCCGGCCGATCCCCGAGCGCCTCGAGACGTTCGACCCGGCCCTGGCCTCGGCGACCCGCGACCGGGCGTTCGCCGCGATCGTGGCGAGCTGGCTGGCGATCCTGGTCTACCTGTGGTTCCGCTTCGGCAACTGGACCTTCGGCCTCGCCGCGGTGATCTGCCTCGTCCACGACTTGTGCTTCACCCTCGGGGCGATCGCCCTGTGCCACTACCTGTTCGACAACCCCTTCGGGCAGTTGCTGCTGCTGCACGACTTCAAGATCGACCTGATCGCCGTCGCCGCGCTCTTGACGCTCGTCGGGTACTCGGTGAACGACACGATCGTGGTGTTCGACCGCATCCGCGAAGTCCGCGGCAAGAACCCGCTGCTGACCGCGCAAATGATCAACGATAGCGTCAACCAGACGCTCTCGCGCACGGTGCTGGCGAGCCTGACCGTGTTCCTGGTGGTGATCGTGCTGTACCTGTTCGGCGGCGAGGGCGTGCACCTGTTCGCGTTCGTGATGGTGGTCGGCGTGATCGTCGGGACGTACTCGTCGATCTACATCGCCAGC
>JANXTD010000751.1 GCA_025352585.1 Fimbriiglobus sp. | reverse complement strand
CGAGCAGCGCGGCGACCTCGCGGTCGTTCCCGGCGGAGATGGTGCCGGTCGATTTCGCGCCGGCGTTGGAGACGGCGGTGTAAGTGAAGTCAGGCATCAGTCGTGCGTCCTGGGGGGGTGCCGTTCGGCCGTCACTTGCCGGGCCAGTAGGCGTCGAGCGACTTCCGCATCGCCCCCACGCGGTCGGGCTGTTCGGCCGCGAGGTTCGACTGTTCGAGCGGGTCGGCGCGGAGGTCGTAAAGTTCAACGCCGGCCTTGGGGAGCCGCTCGGCGTTCGGCACGATCAACTTCCAGCGGCCGTCCATCGTCCAGCGGTAAAGCAGGTTCTTCGCCGGCTCGCGCACATCGACGGCGTTGTGTTCGAAGATTTCGCCGAACACCGCCGGGCGGGCTTTGACGGCGTCCGCGTCGAGGAGGTTCAGCCCGCGCATGGCCGGCGTCGGCTTCGCGCCGAGGGCGGCCAGCACGGTCGGCACCAGGTCGATGGAGCTGACCGGGGCGTCGTTACGGGCCGGCGTCACCTTGCCGGGCCAGCGGATCAGGATGGGGGTCTGCACGCCGGTCTGGTACGGCGAGCGCTTCGACTTCGGGGCGAACCCGTCGAGCTTGGGGTCCTGAATCCAGCCGTTGTCGTGCAGGTAGATGACCACGGTGTTCTCCGCCAGCCCGCGGGAGTCGAGTTCGGCCAGCACGCCGCCGACGGTCTCGTCGAACCACTCGCACATGGCCCAGTACTTGGCGACGAACGGCGAGTCGGTCTTGGCCCGGTAGTGCTCCAGCAGGCGGGCCGGGGGGTTGTGCGGCGTGTGCGGCATCATCGGCGCGTACCACAAGTAGAAGGGCTTCCCCGACGCCTTGACCCCGTCCAGGAAGGCGACGACCGGCTTCAGGCCGTCCCGGCCAATCGTCAGGCCGGCGTCGCCGTGGCGGCCGCCCTTGGCCGGGTCGCCCAGTGTCATCCCCTCCGTGAACCCGCCGCAGCGGCAGGCGTTGCCCTCCCACCATTTGCCGGCTTGCAGGCTGACGTAGCCCTTCTCCCCGAGCAGTTTGGCCAGGTTCGGCGACCGCTCGAACAGCGCGACCATCTCGGCCCGCTGCGCCACGTAGGTGGCGTCCCTGGGGGCCGTGGCGAGGGTCGCGCCCTTGGGCATCGGCGGGTCGTTCGAGGTGATGAGGTGCTGGTGCGGGTACAGCCCGGTGATCATCGTCGCCAGGCTGGCCCGGCACAGGCTCGTCGGCACGTGGCCGCGCGGGAAGGTCAGGCTCTCCGCGGCGAGCTTGTCGAGGTGCGGCGTGCGGATGTGCGGGTGGCCGAGGAAGCCGTAGTCGGCCATGCCCTGGTCGTCGCCCAGGATGAACACGACGTTCGGCGGCCCGGCCGACGCCGTCGCCGCGAACGCCAGGAAGACTGCGAGGGTGCGCATGACGAGGGACCTTGGGGAGGGAGTGTGCGGGCCGTCAGGATACGTCGCCCGCCGTGACGCGGCCGACTTCGTCGGCGGTCGTGCGGCCCATCAGCGTCTTGCCCCAGCCGTCTTGCCGCAGCGTCCGCATGCCGTTCTTCAGGGCTTCGAGGCGGATCACGCTCGAGTTGACGCGCTGCACGACGAGGTCGCGGATCAGGTCGGTGTTGACGAGCAACTCGTGAATCCCGGTGCGGCCACGGTAACCCGACTGGCGGCACGACCTGCAGCCGGTGCCCTTCCAGAGCTTCAGCGGGCTGCCGTCGGCGGTCGCCTTGGGGAAGTCGATCGGCAGGTCGTCGGGGTCGGGGGCGTACTCGGTCTTGCAGTCCGGGCAGCAGGTCCGCACCAGCCGCTGGGCCATGATGCCCTCGACCGTACTCGCCACCAGGAACGGCTCGACGCCCATGTCGATGAGCCGCGTGAAGGCACTCGGGGCGTCGTTGGTGTGCAACGTCGAGAACACGAGGTGCCCCGTCAAGGAGGCTTGAATCGCCGCCTCACTGGTCTCCTTGTCACGCATTTCGCCGATCAAGATGATGTCGGGGTCGTGCCGCAAGATACTTCGCAACGCAGCCGAGAACGTCAAGCCGATCTTGGCGTGCGTCTGGATTTGGCAAATGCCGGCCTGCTGGTACTCCACGGGGTCTTCGACCGTGATGATCTTGACCGTCTCCGACTTCACTTCATTGAGCGCAGAGTATAAGGTTGTCGATTTGCCGGAGCCGGTGGGGCCGGTGACGATGACGATGCCGTGGGGCCGGTCGATGAGCTGGCGAAACACCCGGTCCGTCTCGCCGTACATGCCGATGTTCTTGAGGTTGAACACCATGCGGCCCTTGTCGAGCAGCCGCATGACGATGCCCTCGCCGTGGGACATGGGGATGATCGACACCCGCACGTCGACCTCGCGGCCCTGCACCTTCATCTTGATGCGGCCGTCCTGCGGCAAACGTTTCTCGGCAATGTTCAGCCGCGCCATGATCTTCAAGCGCGACACGATGGCGGCCTGGAACCGATTAATCTCCGGCGGCAAGCGCTGTTCTTGCAACAGTCCGTCGATGCGGTAGCGAATCTTGATGCCGGTCTCTTCTTGCTCGATGTGGATGTCTGATGCGCGTTCGTTGGCCGCCTCGACGAGGATCTGGTTGACGAGCTTGACGACCGACGCCTCGCTGGCCTGCTTCGCCAACTCGCTGTCGTCGGCCTCAATGTCCTCGAGCAGTTCGAGGTCGTCCTTGGCCGTCGCTTCCTCGGCGAGGGCCGCGACCGTGTCGCCGCCGACGCCGAAGTGCTGCTTGATGAGCCGCGAAATCTCGCGAGGGCTACCCAGCACCGGCTGCACCGTCAGCCCCGTGAGCGTGCTGAGTTCGTCGAGGGCGTAGGCGTCGTAGGGGTCGCCGGTGGCGACGACGAGGGTGCCGTTCTGCTTGGCGATGGGCAGGATGTTGCGGCGGTGGACGAGCTTCTGCGGCATCCCCACGAGGGCCTGCGTGTCGATGGTCGCGGTGGTGAGGTCCACGAACGGCAGGCCGAATTCGTCGGCGAGCATGTCGTAAAGCGGCTCCTCCTTGATGAAGCCCTTCTCGAGCAGCGTGAAGTGCGCCGGCTTGTCCGGGGCCGCCGCGACCGCGACTTCCGCGCGGTTGAGGTCGTCGCGGGCGATCAACCCACGGCGGGCGAGGCTGTCGAGGAGCGTCATGGTGCGGGGCGTCCGGGCGAGGGGGAGCCGTTCTCATTTTTGATTGTACCCGGCGATCGGTGAGAGTGTTCTGATACCCCGCCGATCGGTCCGGCCTTTTCCGGCCCCAAGCCGGTCTTCTGGAGTTGGCCGCTCTCAGGGTGGTCTTCCGGCCCTGGGCCGGAAGACCAGACCCATGCCGTGGGTCACGACGGCGTGAACGCCAGCGCGACGGAGTTCAGGCAGTAGCGCAGGCCGGTCGGGCGGGGGCCGTCCTCGAAGACGTGGCCGAGGTGGCTGTCGCAGCGGCCGCAGCGGATTTCGGTGCGCGCCATGCCGTGACTGCGATCGACAATCGTGGCGACGTGCGCGGGGTCGAACGGCTCGAAGAAACTCGGCCAGCCGGTGCCGCTCTCGAACTTCGCGGCGGACTTGAACAGCGGCAAGTCGCACAGCCGGCAGGAGTAGACCCCGGCCGACTTCTCGCGCAGAAGCCCGCCGCAGAAGGGGGCTTCGGTGCCGTGGGCCAGGAGCACGCGGCGCTCGTCGGCGGTCAGGCCGGCGGCGAGGCGGTCGATCTCTTCGGGCGGCAGCGGGGTCAGGTCGAAACCGGCGGCGGACGTCAAGGCGGGCATCGGGAAGCTCCGGGCGGGGGAAAGTCGGCCCCCCATTATAAGCGCCGGCGGGCCGGGGGCGTCACGGCTTCGCCACGACCGGGACGGCGGGGGGGGCCGGCTTGTTCTTGCGCAGCACCTTCGCCCCGGCTTCGGCGTAGGCGCGGATGTCGGCGTGCTTGGCGTCGGCCGGCGTCTCGGCGACGAAGCGGTCGAGTTCGGGCAGCACCGTCCGCGCCGAGAACTCGCCCATCGACACCATCGTCTGGATCGCCACCACCTGCACCGGAGTATCCCCGGTGCGCAAGGCGCGGGCCACGGCGTCGAGGGCCGGCAGCGACTTCGGCCCCAGGACGTTGAGCGCGGACATCGCCTGGAGCCGGATCGCGGTGTCCGGCGAGTTCACGTCGGCGACGAGCAGCTTGAGCGTGCTGTCGAAGACGCGCTCGTCGTACATCATGTGCAGGAGGTTCAGCCAGACCTTGACGACCGGCTCCTTCTCGAGCCGCAGCCGCGCGGCGATGGCGTCGATGAACGGCTGGCTGGCGGCCTGGTACTTGGCGGGGTCGGCGGTGTGCGGCGGCCCCAGGGTCACCAGCGCCTGGCAGGTCTCCATGCGGACGACCGCACTCGGGTCCTTGAGCAGCACGAAGCCGAGCTTCTGCATCGCCGCCCGGTTGGCCTCGCGCTTCAGCGTCGGCACCTTCATGGTGGTCGGGCCTTCGACCACGGTGGTCTGCTCGTAGGCCGCCGCGCCGAGCCGGCCCAGGGCGTCGGCCACGGCGGCGCGGACCTCCCACGAGGCGTCGTCGGAGACGGCGCACAGCGCCGGGATGGCGGCGTGGGCGTCGGGGCCGAGGTTGGCCAGCGAGCGCGTCGCGTGCAGCCGCAAGACGCTCCCCTTGACCGACTTGGTGAGCACCCCGCAGAGCTTAGCGACGGCCTCGGTGAAGTCCTTGGTGTTGTCGAAGCCGACGGTGCCGATGAGGATCACGGCGTTCGTCCGGACGCCGGGGTCGGCGTCGTCGGTCATGGCGATGACGTGGTGCATCGCCGACTTGCGGGCCGCCTCCGGGCCGAACAGCGGCACCATGCGCAGCGCCGCCTCCTGCACCGTGGGGTCGGCGTTCCTCAAGTCGATCACGACGGCCGAGATCGTCTTGCCGTTGACCTCGGCGGGCCACTTGACCTTGGCGGGGTCGAACGGCACCCCCGGCGTCGTCGGCAGCCCGTCCGGGTTCGCGGGCATCGCCGGCGGGGTCGCCGCCGGAGGCGCGGCGGGTGGGAGTACGGGGGGCAGCGGCGACGGCTGCGCGGGCGTCGCGGTGGCCGTCAGGCAGCTCAGCAGTGCGCAAGCCAGTAGTCGTCGCATGGTCGCACGCTCCGAGGCGGGCCGAAGGTAGGAAGCGCAGGATAACCCGAAACGGACGCCGAGGGCAACCCGCCTTGCGCGCGAAACCGTCGCCCGCCGGGAAATCACCCGCCGATCGAGTGCATCGTGCGGGTCGGCTTCACGAAGTCGGCGTCGTTGAAGCGGTGCCCGGCCCACTTCGCCCCGATGTTCGCCCGCAGCGCCGCGGCGAGTTCGTCGGGCCGGGTCGCGGGCCGCAGCAGCGGCTTGATGTCGAGTTCGTCCAGCGCGAAGAGGCAGTTGCGCAGCTTGCCGTCGGCCGTCACGCGGAGGCGGTTGCAGCGGTCACAAAACGGCCGCGACACGCTGGCGATGATGCCGAGCTTCGCCCCGGTGTCGGCGTACGCGAAGTCCATCGCCGGCGCGGCCGGGTCGTAGTCCGACGCCGGCGACAGGGGCGCGACCTCGGCCTCCAGGCGCTCCAGGAGTTCGTGGGCGGGGACGACCTTGTCGCGCTCCCACGACTCCGCGCCGATCGGCATGTACTCGATCAGCCGCAACTCGAAGCCGTGGCCGCGGCAGAAGTGCGCCAGCGGGGCCAGGTCGTGTTCGATGAAGCCGCGAATGGCGACGGCGTTGACCTTGATGCGCTCGAAGCCGGCCCGCTTCGCCGCGAGTAAGCCCTCGACGACCTGCTCGACGCCGTCGCGGCGGGTCAACTCGCGGAAGCGGCCGGGGTCGAGCGTGTCGAGCGAGACGTTGACGCGCCGCAGACCGGCCTTCACGAGGGCGTCGGACTGCTTCGCCAGCAGCAAGCCGTTGGTCGTCAGGCCGATGTCGTGGAGGCCGGGGATGTCGCGCAGCATCGCCACGAGGGTCGGCAGGTCGCGGCGCAGCAGCGGCTCGCCGCCGGTGAGCCGGACCTTGTCGACGCCCAGCGGCACCGCGACGCGGACCAAGGCGGCGATCTCCTCAAAGGTGAGCAGATCGTCTTTGGGCAGGAAGGTCACGTCCTCGGGCATGCAGTACGTACAGCGCAGGTTGCAGCGGTCGGTCACGCTGACGCGCAGGTTGTTGTGGACGCGGCCGAAGCTGTCCGAGAGCGGCGCGGCGGGCGGGATCAGGTTGGTCATGGAGCCTCCGGGTGGACCCAGGCGTCGCCGGCGGGCCGCACGTCCTTCTTCCAGATCGGCACGTCGGCCTTGAGCGTGTCGATGGCGTACCGGGCCGCCTCGAACGCCTCGACGCGGTGCGGCGAGCTGACCGCGACGGCCACGCTGACTTCGCCGACTTCGAGCCGGCCGAGGCGGTGGACCAGCGCGACGCCGATCACCGGCCAGCGCGCCCGCACGTCGGCCTCGAGCTTGTCGAGTTGCGCCGCGGCCATCGGGGCGTAGGCGTCGTATTCGAGGGCCAGCGTGACCTCGTCGCCGGTCAGGGCGCGGACGGTACCGAGAAACAGCACGACCGCCCCGGCGAACGGCGAGGCGACGGAGCGCGTCAGGGCGTCGGCGTCGATGGGGTCGGGCGTGAGCAGCGTCATAGCGGACAGTGTATCACCCGCCGCTCACCGGCGGTATCACCGCGACCTCGTCGGCCGGCGTGACGGCGTGGTCGTCGTCCACGAATTCGAGGTTGACCGCCACCCGGCAGCGCGTCAGCAGCGGCGCGGCGGCGGGTCGCAGGGCGTCGAGCGCGAGCCGCAAGCCGGCGACGGTGCGGGCCTCGACGGCGACGGCGTCGGCGTCGAACAGGTCGCGCATCTGGGCGAAGAGTTTGACCGTGACCATGTCAGCCGTCCGTGAGGAGGCGGCCCAGCGGCCGCGCGAGCTTGGTGCGCAACTCGGGCATCAGGCCGTAGGCCAGCGCCAAATATTGCACGGGGTGCAACGTCCGCTTGCCGGCGGCGGTCTGCATCTGCATGCGGCACGCCCCGCACTCCGTCGAGCCGTACACCACCGCGTCCGACCGCACGATGTCGAGCATCGGCTTGCCGGCGGCCAGCGACGCGGCGAAGTTCTCGGCGCGCAACCCGTACGTGCCCGCCATGCCGGAGCAGCTCACGTCGATCGTCTGCACGGTCAGGCCCGGAATCAGCGCGAGCAGCCGCGGCCCGGCGGGGGCTTCGCTGGTGTCGGCGAGCAGCGCCTTGACGTGGCACGGGACGTGGTGCCCGAGGCGCAGGGCCAGCGGCTCGAAGTCGGTGCGCAGCTCGCCGGCCTCGTGCAGCCCCCACAGGAAGCTCGTCAACTCGACGGTGTTCTCGCACACCAGTTGGGCGTCCGGCGTGTCGAGCAGGTGGGCGTACTCCTGCGTCAACGCGAGTGCCGCCGTGGGGTCGCTGCAGACGATCACGTAGCCCTCGCGCACCAGCGGGGCCAGCGTGCGGACGTTGGCGGCGGCGGTCGCGCGGGCCGTGTCGATGTCGCCTTGTGTGAGCGGGGCCATGCCGCTGCCGCGCTGCCGCCAGGGGACGTAGACCTCGATGCCGTGGTGCCGCAGCACGGCGACCGTGGCCAGGCCGATCGACGGGTCGTGGTAGTTGGCGAACAGATCGACGAAGTAGACGACCTTCTCGGCCTTGCGAACCGCGGCGTCGGGGCGGGCCTCGGTGCCGCGAATCGGGGCGCGCTTGCCGGTCAATTTGAGCCGCCAGGCCCGCCGCAAGAAAGTGCGGTGCGTGAAGCGGGGCAGGGCACGTTTCTTCGAGATGCCGAAGAGTTTCTCGGCCAGCCAGCGCGTCGGCCGGGTCGCCAGCAGGGTGTTGGCGACGTAGGCGAAGGTGCCGCCGAGCATCGACAGGCCCTCGACGCGCGCGGCCAGCCAGCCGCCGCGGCGGAAGCCGTGGGCGGCGTAGTGGGCCGCCTTCGCCTCCAGCGCCAGCCGCGGCACGTCCACGCGGCTCGGGCACTCGACCTGGCACATTTTGCAGTTCACGCAGAGCCGCGCGACTTCCTCGGCTTCGGGCGTACTCACGAACGCGCCGGGGTCGGCGCTCTGCAAGGCGGCGCGCCACAGGTTCGCCTGGGCGCGCGGGCTGGCGGCTTCGGCGGCGGTCGCCCGGAAGACGGGGCACATCCGCCCGGCCGACTCGGTGCGGCAAGCCGCGCAGCCGTGGCACGCCTCGACTTCGGCCGCCAGCGCCGGCTCGCCGTCGAACATCTCCAGCGCGACCGGCCCGCGCGCCGTCGGGGACTCGGGGAACGGCCAGGCGGGGCGGCTGGGGTCGGCGTCGAACAGCTTGCCGGCGTTGAGCAAGCCCAACGGGTCGTACGTCGCCTTGACCGCGCGGAACACCCCCAGCAGCGGCCCGAACTGCGCGTCGAGCCACGGCGCGCGCAGCAACCCCGTGCCGCGCCGCGAGTTCACCGTCCCGCCCAGCGACAGGGCCAGCGTGTGGACGGCGTCGGCGAAACTCCACAGCGTGCGGCGGTCGGCCGGCGCACGCCCGTCGAGGATCGGCCGCGCCTCGACCTGCCCGGCCAGCACGTTGACGCGCAGCGGCACCGCCAGGTCGAAGCGCCGCGTCACCGTTTGCAAGCCCTTCAAGAACGCCGCCAGTTCCTCGACCGGCACCGCCACGTCGTCGCAGCCGCCGACCGGCCGCGGCCCGGAGCGCACCGTCTCGATGCCGCGCCGCGAGGCGTCGGCGAAGTCGCACACGCGCTCGAGTTCGCGGGGCACGGCCGTCGCCTCGACGAGCGCGACGAAGCGGTGGTCGCGCCGCAGTCGCTCGACCGCAACGTTCAGCGCGTCGAAGGCCGCCGCCGGCGTTTCGGCCTCCGCCGCGACGGCCAGGACCGCGCCGATCATCGCCGGCGGCACGACGACGCCGCCCTTGAGGTGCGCCGCCTTGCCGAAGGCGAGCCGGCGCTGGTCGAGCAGTTCGCACGACAGGACCCCCGCCGCCGGCAGCAGTGCCAGCCCGGCTTGCAGCGCCGCGTCGAGGGTCGTGAAGCCGAGCAGCGCCCGCGCCGCGCCGCCGGCCAGCGGGATCGTCCGCAGAGTCGCCGCGGCGAACAGGGCGAGCGTGCCTTCGCTGCCGACCAGCAGCCGCGGCAGGTTGACGAGGCCGGCGGGGGTCAGGGCGTCGTGGAGCGAGTAGCCGCCGCGGGTGAAGCGCGTCTGCGGCCGGGTGACTTGCGTCAGGTCGCGGTGCGCGGCCAGCAGCCCCGCCGTCGTGGCCCGCAACTCGACGTGGCGCGGCCCGCGCTCCCCGGCCGCGACCTCGCGGTAGCCCGGCTCGCCGACCTCGTCGGCGTCGCCGCTGTCCCAGACGACGTGCAAACTGCGGACGAGGTCGCGGGCGTAGCCGTGCCGGAAGACGTTGACCCCGCAGGTGTCGATCGCCAGCGCCCCGCCGACGGTGCCGACGCCGCGGCCCTGGCTGTCGAGGTCCGGCCCCAGCCGCCGGCCGTGGCCCGCGAGGAAGCGGGCGACGTTGGAGAGCGGTTCGCCGGCCCCCACGCGCAAGTCGTCGCCGTCGAGTGCCAGGCCACCGCGCAAGTGGGCACCGAGGTCGAGGACGACGCCCGAGGTCAGCGACTCCCCGGCGTCGCCGCTGCCGGCCCCGCGCGCGGCGACCGGCAGGCGGTGCTCGTGGGCGTACCTGACGAACAACGCGAGGTCGTCGGCGTCGAGCGGGGAGGCGACGCCCAGCGGCGTGAGCTGGAACGGCGAGGCGTCGAGCGCGTGGACCGACCGCGCCGGCTCGTCGAAGTGCAGGCCGCCGCGGAACAGGCCGCGCAAGTCGTCGCGGATTTGGGCCGATGTCAGCACGCGCTAACCCCGCCGACCGAAGACCAGCGCCATGAACTCGTTGCGGGTCATCGGGTTGGTCTTGAACAGGCCGCGCATGGCACTGGTGATCGTCATCGCGCCGGGCTTCTTCACGCCGCGGATGGTCATGCACGAGTGCGCCGCCTCGACGACGACCCCCACGCCGCGCGGCTTCAACTCGCGCATCACAAGTTCAGCCAGCTCCTCGGTGAGGCGCTCCTGGACCTGCGGCCGGCGAGCGATCACGTCGGTGATGCGGGCCAGCTTCGACAGCCCGACGACCTGGCCGTCGGGCAGGTAGGCGATGTGGACCGACCCGGTGAACGGCAACAGGTGGTGCTCGCAGCAACTGCTGAAACTGATGTCCTTGACCAGCACCATCTCGTCGTGCTGTTGCGTGAACGTCTTCTGGAGGTAGACGGCGGGGTCGAGGTGCAGGCCGCCGAAGATCTCGGCGTACATACGGGCCACGCGCGCCGGCGTCTGCACGAGGCCCTCGCGGTCGGGGTCTTCGCCGACGGCGGTGAGGATTTCGCGGACGGCCCGCTCGATGCGCCGCAGATCGACCTTGCCGGGGGCAGGCGGGGCGTCGCCGGTGCGGTCGTCGGCGTCGCACGAGAGCGGCGGCGGGAAGCCGTTGCGGGTCACGTCGGGCATCGGCGGGGTCTCGGCGGGGAGGCGACGCCGCCATTGTACACGCCACGCCGGTTCAGTCCTGGTCGAGGTAGTTGCAGGGCACCAGCGTCCGCAGGAGGTACTTGTTCTTCTTGTCCGCCGTGAAGTCCGTCGGCCGGTTCGCGTAGACGCCGTCTTGGCGCAACTTGACGGCAGAGGGTGTGGTCGGCTCGGCGATGACGAGTTTGCGGCCGTCGAATTGGAAGATCGCCGGCGTCGCGTATTCTTGACCCCGGTTGAGGTAGACGAAGTCGATCTGCATCGGCTCGGCCTCGGCCCGAATAATTACCCGGTCCCCCGCTTGGGACCCCTCCGTTAACTCGCCGCGGCGGAGCCAGCAATGGATCGTGCCCGCGTCGTAATTGAAGCAGAACAGTTTGAACGGATCGACCGTCACGCCTTTGGCGTCTTCCCGGCGGACTTCCATCCAGTAGCTTCCGAACACCCGGAGCTTGGCGTCGGTCACGGGGCCAGGCTTGCCGCCCGCCGGCGGGTCGGCGGCTGCGAGACTCAAAGCCAGCAGCGATGCCGCGAGGTACATTTCGTCGCCCCCAAGCGTTCGGGCCACCGTCGCACTACCCTGATAGCGTAGCGACCAGCACTGCCCCCGGCGAACGCTCCCGCTGTCGGCGACCCTGGCTACCGCCCCGTCTCCCGCGGCGGCAGCTCGCCGTCGCCGGGCGTCAGCGGGATGTCGGCGGGCGGCAGGCGGCGCGGCTCCGGCTGGTAGCGCCGGCCCTCGGGGCCGAACGGGCCGGGCGAGTTGCGCGTGTCGGGCAGGCGCGGCGCGGGGTAGTCGCCCGACGGCACGTCGGCCTGCGGCAGGCGGTTGCCGGGCACCGGGTCGCCGAGTTCGAGCCGACTGCCGCCGCGGCCGGAGCCGCCGGACGGGCCACTCGGGCAGTCGTCGGTGCAGGGGCGGCGGAACAGCCGGCCGTGGCAGCCCAGCCCGCCCAAGAGCGTGGCGACGGCGGCCGTCGTGATGAACCAGCGTCGCATAACCGAACCCTTGCGGCGGAAACTCACACCCCGATTGTAAAACGGCCCCCGGCGTGCGGCGCTCAAAGTGCCGGCAATCCGCCGGGCGACTCACGCGCTGGGGTAAGCTGTAGCGGTCACGCCGACTGCGGCGGACTTCGGGCCGAACAAACTGCCGCGCAGGAAGCCGAACAGCGTGAACGTCACGGCGGCCGCGCCGACGGCCAAGGCCGCGAAGACGCGCGGCACCGGGACACTCTGGGCGGCGAACCCGGCGGCCAGGTGGCCGACGGGCGCGCTCGCGCTGAGCATCATCGCCCAGAGCGCCATGACCCGGCCGCGGGTCTCTGCGGTCGAGCCGAGTTGCAGCGCCGACTGGCCGGTCGAGAGGTACAGCACCAGCCCGTAGCCGAGCGCCGCCGTCGAGAGCAGCGCGGGCGGCAGCGTCGCCGAGAACGCCAGCCCGGTGAGGCCGACCGTCGCGAGGGCCGCGCCGCCGACCAGGAACGCGCCGCGGCGGGCCGACGTGCCGAACGTCGCCGTCGTCAGCGCCGAGAGCAGCGCCCCGACGCCCAGCGAACTGACCAGCACGCTGTACTCCTTCTCGGAGTGGCCCAGCACCGTCTTCGTGAAGGCGGGGAAGAGCGTCAACGCCGGCCAGGCGAAGACGCACAGCGTCCCGGAGAGCAGCAGCAGCCCGCGGACCGGCGGCGACGCCCAGGCGACCCGGAAGCCCTCCCAGACCGACTGCCCCGCGGGCGACGGTTGCCCCCGGCCATCGACGGTGATGCGGTTGAGCGCGACCAGCACGGCGACGTAGCTCGCGGCGTTGAACAGGAAGCAGCCGACCGCCCCGAGCAGCGTCGGCCGCAGGTCCCCCGCCAGGCCGGCCGACGACGCGGCCCCGGCCAGCAGGAACGCGCCGCCGGCGAGCGCGGGGCCGACGGCCCGCGCGGAGTTGAACAGCATCGAGTTCAGCGACACGGCGTTGATGAGGTCGGCGCGCGGCACCAAGTCCGGGGCGAACGACAGCCGCGCCGGCAGGTCGGCCGACTGCAAGACGCCGTTGAGCAGTTGGATCGCCAGCAGCAGCCCCGGCGTCGCGAAGCCGGTCGCGGTCACGGCGGCGAGCATCAGGGCGGTGACGAGGAAGCCGAACTGCGTCGCCAGGATCAGCCGACGCTTGGGCAGCCGGTCGGCGAGGTTGCCGCCCCAGGTGCCCAGCAGCAGCGTCGGGCCGACCTGCGCGACGAGCATCAGCGGCGGCCACAGCGGGTCGGCCGTGAGGTCGTAAATGAGCCACATCAGCGCGGCCGACTGCATCCAACTGCCGGTGAACGAGACGATCTGGCCGAAGAAGTAGCGGCGGTAGTTGGGGTGCCGCAGCGAGCGGAAGGTGCGGTCGCGCAGGGCATTCAGCAGCGTCGGGGTGGGGGCGACGGACGGGGTCAACGCTTGCGAATCCGTCACGCCGCGACTCCTTCGCCTGACTCGCCCAAACCGCCCGCCGCTGGCCGGACCGCGGCGGTGTCACTCTATAGATGGGAGACCTTCTCGCCGGGAGCGCCGACCGATGCTCTACACGTCCGTCCTGCGGCCACTGTTCTTCCGCCTCGACCCCGAGGCCGCGCACGACCTCGCCCTGCGCGGCGCGAGCCTCCTGGCGCGGTCGAGGCTCGCCTGCCGGGCCGTCGAGCGCGTCGTCGCCCGCCCGGCACCCCGCCCGGTGACGGCGATGGGGTTGCACTTCCCCAACCCCGTCGGGCTGGCCGGCGGCATGGACAAGAACGGCGTCGCGCCCCTGGCCTGGTGGGCGTTCGGCTTCGGCTTCGTCGAACTCGGCACCGTCACGCCGGTCGGCCAGCCGGGCAACCCCGCGCCGCGGATGTTCCGCTACCCGAACGACGCCGCGCTCGTCAACCGCATGGGCTTCAACAACGCCGGGGCCGACGCCCTGGCGGCGCGACTGGCGGAGCAAACCGCACGCCACTTGCGGCCGCCGTTCCCCGTCGGCATCAGCATCGGCAAGAACAAGGAGACGCCGCCCGAGCGCGCGGCCGACGACTTCGCCCGCGCCGCCAGCGTCGTGCAGCCGCACGCCGACTTCCTGACGGTCAACGTGAGTTCGCCCAACACGCCGGGGCTGCGGCTGCTGCAAAACGCCGCCGAGGTGGGCCGGATCGTGCGGGCGGTGCGGGCGGTCGCCGGGGGCAAGCCGGTGCTGGTGAAACTCGCCCCCGAACTGTACGGCGACGACCTGCTCGCGGCCCTCGACGCGGCCCTGAGTGAAGGCGTCGCCGGGGTGATCGCGACCAACACGCTCTCGACGGCGACGATGACCGGCTACGAGACCGGCGGCCTGAGTGGCGGCCCGCTGCGGGCGCTGGCGGCGACGCGCGTCGCCCAGGTGCGCGACCACGTCGGCGACGGCCCGACCGTCATCGGCTGCGGCGGCGTGGCGGGCGGCCCCGACGCGCAAGCGCTGCTCGACGTGGGCGCGGACCTCGTGCAGATTTACACGGCGCTGGTGTACGAAGGCCCGCTACTGCCCGCGGCGATCACGCGGTACCTGCGCCCGCGGGCGCGAACCGTGGGACCGTCTCGCCCCCGCGGGTGACGCTCTCGAGGAACATCGTCGCCGGGCGCACCCACAGGCCACCGTCGCCGTAAAGCGCGCGGTAGACGACGTGCCACGCCAGGGTTTCGGAGTGCCGGGCGAGGCCGATGACTTCGTACTCGCCGCCCTTGAAGTGCC
>JANXTD010000739.1 GCA_025352585.1 Fimbriiglobus sp. | reverse complement strand
CAAGAACTACGTGCAGGACCAGGCGCTGAATTGGGGCTTCCTGACGCGGCCCGAAGTGGTCCACCGCGGCGGCGACGCCGTACACTAAGCGCATGACCGCCGTGACCCCGCGACCCGCCGTCCGCACGCCCCTGGTGCAAGAACTCGTGCCGGCCCCCGACCCCTGGGCGACGGCCCGCCGGCTCGCGCACCTGCCGCACCTCGCCTTCCTCGACTCGGCCGAAAACACCACCGAGCGCGGCCGCTACTCCTACGTCACCGCCGACCCGCTGTTGTGGGTCGATCAGTGCCTCGACGACGCCGACGGCACCGACGCCTTCGCCCTCGCCGCCGACTGGATGAACGAGGCCCGCAGCGACACCGAGCCTGGGCTACCGCCGTTCCAGGGCGGGCTGCTGGGGCTGTTCGGCTACGGCCTGCACCGCCGCCTCGAAGCCATCGACGCCAGCCGGCACGACGAGTTCGCGGTCCCCGATGTCGCCTTCGGGCTGTACGACTTCGTTATCAGTTTCGACCACGTCGCCGGCCGCGCCTGGGTCGTCTCGACCGGCCGCGACATCCCCCGCCCCGACGCCCCGACGCACCACGCCGCCACCCGCTTGCGGCAAGTCTTGGCGTGGCTCGCCGCCCCGACGCCGCCACTGCCGGCGCTCGACGACCTCGAACCGCTGGCCGAACTCGCGCCGCAATACCCGCTGGCCGGCGTGCCCGACGTGACGAGCAACTTCCGCCGCGCCGACTACCTCGACGCCGTCACGCGGGCGGTCGAGTACATCCACGCCGGCGACTGCTTCCAGGTCAACCTGTCGCAACGCCTGCTGACGCCGATGACGTGCCACCCGCTCACACTTTACGAGCGCTTGCGCAGCCGCAACCCCGCGCCGTTCGCCGGCTACCTCGACTTGGGCGACTTCCAACTGGTGAGCGCGTCGCCCGAACGCTTCCTCGAAGTCGATCCCGCCGGCCACGTTCGCACGCGGCCGATCAAGGGGACGAGGCCGCGCGGCCGCACGCCGGAGGAAGACGCGGCGCTAGTGGTCGACCTGACGACCAACCCGAAGGACCGCGCCGAGAACGTCATGATCGTCGATTTGCTGCGCAACGACATCGGCCGCGTCGCGGCGTTCGGCTCGATGGAGGTGCCCAAAGTGTGCGAGTTGGAGACGTACCCCTTCGTCCACCACCTCGTCTCCGAAGTGCGTGGCACGCTGCGGCCTGGCCTGTCGCCACTCGACTTGCTGCAAGCGGCCTTCCCCGGCGGCTCGGTGACCGGTGCCCCGAAGGTCCGCGCGATGGAGATCATCGCCGAACTGGAGCCGACGGCCCGCGGCGCGTACTGCGGCAGCCTCGGGTTTGTGAGCTTCGACGGCGCGACCGACACGAACATTTTGATCCGCACCTTCACCGCCGGCCGCGGCTACTTGCAGTTCCCCGTCGGCGGCGGCATCACGGCCGGCAGCGACCCGGCCGCCGAGTACGACGAGACGCTGCACAAGGCCGCGGGCCTGCTGAAAGCCCTCGAATCATGATCCTCGAAGGACTCGTCACCACGACCGACGCCGACGGCGGCCCGCACTTGGCCCCGATGGGACCGGCGGTCGATGCCGCGATGCGCAGCTTCCGCCTGCGGCCGTTCCCCACCTCGGCCAGTTACCGCAACCTCGTGCGCGACGGCGTCGGCGTCCTGCACGTCACCGACGACGCCGCGCTGATCGCCCACGCCGCGCTCGGCGTCGTGTCGCCGTTCCCGCCGACGCGCCCCGCGACCCACGTCCGCGGCTGGGTCTTGAGCGACGCCTGCCGGGCCTTCGAGTTCCGCGTCACGAGTATCGACCCCACGAACGCCCGCGTCGAAGTCGTCGCCGAGGTCGTCCACGCGGTGACCCTGCGCGAGTTCTTTGGCTTCAACCGCGCGAAGCACGCCGTCGTCGAGGCGGCCATCCTCGCCACCCGCTTCCACCTCGTGCCCGTCGCCGAAGTCGCGGCCGAGTTCCGCAAGCTGCGGGTGACCGTCGAGAAGACCGGCGGCCCCGCGGAACTCGCCGCGATGGCCTTCCTCGACGACGCCCTGCGGCAGTACCGGGAGGCGCAATGATCCGCGTCTCCGCCCCAACGAGGCTGCACTTCGGCCTGCTGCACGTCCCCGCCGGCAGCCCCGGTGACACGCCGGTGTCAGTGCGTCGCTTCGGCGGCCTGGGACTGATGCTCGCGTCGCCGCGCGTCGTCGTCTGCGTCGAACTCGCCGCGCAGTGGTCGAGCGCTGGGCCGTCGGCGGATCGCGCCGAAGCGTTCGCCCGCCGCGTCGCCCCGCCGGACATCTGTTGCCGCGTCGTCGTCGAGGAGTGCCCGCCGGAACACTCGGGCCTGGGCGTCGGCACGCAACTTGGCCTCGCCGTCGTCGAGGGGCTGCGCCGCGAACTCGGCCTGCCCGATGTCGGTGCCGTCGAACT
>JANXTD010000730.1 GCA_025352585.1 Fimbriiglobus sp. | reverse complement strand
CGTACTGGACGTGGTTCGCGCTCAAGGGGCGTAGGGCGAACTCCTCGAGCGACGAGACGCCGTTGCGGAAGATCGGGTCGGACGTGCCGTTGCCACCGGCCGTGTTGGCGATGATCCACTTGCCCGACGGCCGGAGCTTGCGGTCGATCGCGCCGAGCAGGCTGCCGTAGTCCTCGGAGTAGCTGTCGAGGCTCTCGCGGATCGTCGCCGGCTCCACGGCGACGCGGCCGACGCTGTTATCGACGAAGAAGCCGTCGGCCAGCGGCTGCGAGGCGATGAAGCGCGCGTGGTAGTCCGCCGCCCACGCCCGGAAGCCGGGGTCGCCGACGTTGGTGGCGTAGCGCAGCGGCCCGTAGTTGGGGTAGAAGATGCGCGACTCGTAGGCGAACCGCGCGTCGAACCCCGGCTTGCGGCGGCCGTACTCGGCGTCGGACAGGTAGCCGTCGCCGTCACGGTCGGCGGCCTTGTCGAAGGCCGGGACCGTCGAGTTCGGCGTGTAGTCGCGGCCGAGGATCGTCCGGGCGACCGGCGCGACCCCCGCGCCGGTCGTGGCCACGCGGACGTAGAAGAGCCGCGCGCTGCCGCCGACGCTGGCCGCCGCCCAGTCGCGCGGCGGGTCGAAGGTCGCCTGGCCGTCGCGCTTCAGGCCGCCGGTCGTGTCGCTCAACAAGTTCAGGCGCGACCACTGCGTCGGCTGCCCGGCCGAGTTGACGCGGCTGACGTACTCCCACTGCCCCGCCCAGCCGCCCCCCGCGCCGGACGCCAGATCGACGTTGACCTCGCGGAACTTCTCGAGGTAGCCGAGCGCCAAGCTCCCGCCGTTGGCCGCGAAGGCGACCGACTTGTTGGGGTTGCTGGCGTCGCGCGTCAAGTCCTCGGCCGTCGTGTCGATTGCGCTGTCGGTGCGCGACACGCCCCAGAAGCGGTTGACCGGGACCGACGACGCGCTCGCGCCGCTGAACCCCGTCGTCTTCGAGGCGTGGTAGAAGGCCCCCTCGCGGTCGAGGCGGTTGCGGTCGGCGTAGTCGTTCCAGTCGGTGATCAGGCCGAGGTAGATGTTCGAGACGTTGGTGTAGACGAACTGCGGCGTGCGGCCGTTGGCCGCGGCGATGTCGTCGAGGTACGCCAGGTTCGGGATGACCAGATCGACGCTGTTGCGCAGCAGGCTCTTCTCGAAGTCGCCGATCGGCGTGCCGTAGTACGCCAGGTTCGCCAGCCGAATCCACGAGTAGTTGCGCGCCACGGCCGGCAGCGCGGGGTTGCCCGGAATCGGCGTCACCGGCGGCGTGACCGGCGGGCGGGGCGACACGGGCGGCGTCACCGGCGGCGTGACCGGCGGGCGGGGCGAGACCGGCGGCACCGTCGGCGGCACGGTCGGGCCGGGCAGGTCCTCGCCGGGGTTGTGCGGCGTCGTCGGCTTGTCGGCCTCGGTCGGGATCACGCCGGGCCGCGACGACCGGTCCGGGGCCGTCGTCACGATGAAGTTGTCGAAGGTCAGTTGCCCCGCGTAGCCGGTCCCCCGCGTCAGCCCGACGGCGCTGCCGGACTTGATCACGCCGTCGGTGACGCTCATGGCGAACGCCGGCAACAGGCCCCAGGTGCCGTCGCCGTTGAGGTACTGGCCGGTGTCGGAGCGGAAGACCTGCACGCGCAACTTGTCGCCGTTGAGCACGAGCGACGCCTGCACCCACAGCCCGCTGAGCCACTCCTTCGACTTGATCTTGCCGAGGCTCACTTCGCGGCCGGCGACGGTGCGGGTCAGGTTCACCTCGAGGCCGCGCGTCACGCTCAAGCCGTAGGCGGTCTCGCCGGTCGAGGCGACGTTCGACCCGCGGGCGAAGACCCCGGCGGGGATGAGGCTGTCGAGCAGGATCGACGACGACACTTGCACGTCGGCGGCGACCGGGCGCGTCAGCCAGGCGCGGGCCTCGGTCGCGCTGCCCGCGTCGAGCCGCAGGGTCTCGTCGGTGACCGTGGTGGCGGTCAGCTTGCCCGGCCCGGACGACCACTGCGACCAGCCGGCCGGCAGCCCCGCGCCGGGGTGGTTGAAGCGCTCCTCGACGATCGGCACGGCGGCCGGCGGGTTGGCCGGGCCGACGCGCAGGCTGTCGAAGGCCACGTCGCCGGCGGACTGGCCGCCGCGGGCGAAGCCGACCTGGCCCGCGCCGCGGATCGCCCGGTCGGTCACGTCGATCGCGGCCGTGCGCTGCCGGGTGTACGCCCCGTCGCGGCCCAGGAACTGGTTCGAGTCGCCGCGGTGGAAGAAGACCTTGAGGCTTTCGCCCTCGGCGCGCACGCTGACGGTCACCCAGCGGTTACTGACGTAGTCCGGCGTCTTGACGCTGCCCAGGACCGTCGCCTTGCCCTGATCGACCCGCACCAGTTGGACCTCGGCCCCACGGACGACGTTGACGGCGTAGTACGTCGGCGTGGCGGTGTTCAGGTTCTGGCCGCGGACGTAGAGCTGGGCCGAGGCGGTCGAGTTGAGGAACACGGCGGCGGAGGTCTCGATGTCGGCCGAGTAGCCGTTGGTCAGCCAGGCGCGGGCGGTGACGCCGGTCGGCACGCTGCCCACCAGTAGCCCGGCGTCGCCGAGGCCGCCGGCGGTGCTGACGGCGAAGTCGCGCGTGCCGTCGCTGCTCCACTGCGACCAGCCCTGCGGCAGGCCGGCGTCGGGGCCGCGCTGGAACGCCTCCACGAGCCACGGCGTCCCGGACAGCATTTCGCGCGGCTCCAGGGCCTCGATCGACGACGACAGGGGCCGCGGTAGTTGCGGGTCGATCATGGGGCAAGACCTTCCGTGGTCGCGGCGGGG
>JANXTD010000574.1 GCA_025352585.1 Fimbriiglobus sp. | reverse complement strand
CGAGGCAGACCGCGTCGTCGAGCGACGCCAGCGCGGTGAGGCACTGCGTGCGGAGTGCCGGGTGCCTGCCCGCGAGGTCGCCGAGGTCCTTCGCGCCGTCGGCGTGGCCGAGGTACGCGAGACTTTCGGCGGCGGCGAAGCGGACCCACGGCGAGTCGGACTGCAAGCCGACGCGCAACGCCTGCCGGCTATCGACGCCGAGGGCTTCGAGCTTGATCGCGGCGGTCACGGCGAGTTCGGGGCGCAGCAGGTCGTTCTCGAGTTGCTTGCGGTACGGGCTTTCCGAGCTGACGGGGTTCAGCGGCACCTGGCGGGCGACGAGCAGGAAGCGCGTGTGGTTGAGCCGGTAGGTCGGCGGCACGAAGCTCACGACGAGCGGCTTGCCCTGGACCTTGGCCTCGGCGAGCTTCGTGACGCGGTCGCCGGGGGCCGGGAAGACGGCGTTGAGCCGCTCGGCGATGACCATCGCGAGGCGCGGCTGCGGGCTGCCCTCGTTGAGCAGGAAGTAGTACGGCCGGTCGAGCTGGCACTTGACGCCCTCCCAGACGCGGGCCGCCTTCGGGCCTTCGCCGGCGTCGCCGGTGAGCTTCGCGGTGCCGTCGTAGCCGGCGGTCAGCGGCCCCTCGGCGCTGGCCATCTTGTTGCCGGCGAGCAGAGTGCCCTCGGGGGCCGCCGGGACCGCGCCGACCGGCACCCCGGAGCTTTGGAGTGCTTCGCGGGTGCTGCCAGCGAGTTCGTAGTTTTGCAAGTCGGTAGGGGCCAGCAGCCCGTCGGCGAGGCTGACGGTGCGGCTCGACGTGGGCAGCGACACCGCGGCGTCGAGCCGGTCGCCGACCCGCGCCCCGGCCGGGATCATCGCACTCACGAGGACGAGCGAGAACTGCTTCGAGGGGTCTTCGAGGATCTCCTTGGGGTTGCCGCGCTGTCGGCGGATCGCCTGCTCGAGGATCGTCCGCCAGCCGTCCGGTTGCGGGACGCTGCCGGTGCCCTTGAGGCCGTAGACGAGGCCCACACCCGACACCTGGATCGGCTCGACGTTGCCGACGGCGGTCTTGACGCCGACGGTGGCGAACTGGTCGGCGTCGCCGACGTCTTCGGGCAGTTGGGAGCGGGACGTGGTCTGTTGCGGCAGGCAGCCGCTCAACGCACTCGACAGGGCCGCGAGACCGACCCCGGCGCAAACTAAGGCGACACGGCGCATCGAAAACCCCCCACCAGGCACGCGACAGGGGCGGCCGGGCCGAGTCCCCCCCGGAACCCAGACGCCCAACGCCGACCCGACTCGCGGCGGACAATACCGCGGCCGCCCGTGCTGTCAAGCCGATTCGGCTCGCGGCTCGCGCGTGCTAGCGCGACTGCGGCGGAGCCACGGCGATTCCCAACGCGCGGCACGTCTGGGCATAGCTCGTCTCGAGAGGCAGCATGACGCCCAACTCGGGCGTTAGCCAGATCGGCAGGGTCGGTAGCGGCTGGCCGACTACCAACGGGTAGAACGAAGCGTCAAGCACAGCGCGACCCTTCGGCGGCTTACGGGCGCGGACGGTCACGGCGTACATGGCGGGGGGTGGTTCGGGGAGGTGTGGATCGGTACCGACGAGCAGTTGGAGGAGTTCCGCGTACAAGTTCGCCGCGCGGATGCTGACCAGATCGACCAGAGTGACACTGACACCCTGCTCCAACAAGGACGCAACTTTACCGACAAACAGCTTGCGGTTCGCTTGCCGGTCTTTGTTCGAGGGGCTGACAATCTCGATGGCGGCGACGAGGGTCCGGCCCCGCTCGGTGTCGTAAATGCGGACTTCGTACGCGGCCTGTGCGGTCAAGTCGGCTTCGACGGTCAGAGTCGATCTCACTGCGGCGAGTGTCGCCGTGCCCCCGTCGCCGCTTCCCACGAACTCAGCCGCGCGGGAGTCGTCGTCGTAGGTGCCAATATCGACCTCAAATGGGGAGCCCAAGTGAACGGTCGGGGCGGCTTGGTACCCAGGGGGAAGGATTGCCCCCAACTGGAGGACCAGCATCATGGGCCACCCTCCGTGAAACTCGTTCCACGAGTGCCTGTCGTTCACCGGCGGGCGGAAGTGGTCGTGCAGCGGCATGGGGGCGTTCTCCTTTGCCGGGATTGTACGCCCTGGGCCGGCGCGCGGCGGGCCGCCCGG
This sequence comes from Fimbriiglobus sp., assembly GCA_025352585.1. Classification (GTDB taxonomy): domain Bacteria; phylum Planctomycetota; class Planctomycetia; order Gemmatales; family Gemmataceae; genus Fimbriiglobus. The sequence goes on along the minus strand of JANXTD010000574.1, from coordinate 127 downwards.
CGTCACGCGGCAAGCCGGTCGTTGCGTGGCGGGCGGGCGGCGGGTAAACTACGAAACACTTCCCCGCGACTCTGTGCCCCGGAACCCGCCAAGACCACCGAACACCCCGAGACCGCGAACGCCGGAG
>JANXTD010000560.1 GCA_025352585.1 Fimbriiglobus sp. | reverse complement strand
CGGCGGCCGCGACCGCGGTCGCGGCCGGCAGGGTCGCGGCGGCGTCCGTACTCGTCAGGCCGACGGTGCCGGTGTAGGTCGGCACGACGCGGTTCGAGGCGTCGAGGGCGGCGACCAGTACCCGCGTCACGGCCCCGGTGTAAGCGTCCCGCTCGGTCTGCACGAATAGGTGCGTCGTCACCGGGGCGGCGACGACGTTGACCTTGGCCGTGCCCGTGACGGTTGCGGTGACCGTGTCGCTGGCCGTGACGCCTTGGCTACCGAGCGTGGCGAGCTTCACTGTGAATGTGTGGCGGCCGCGGTCGGCGGCGGTGAACGTGTAGTCGGCCGGCAGGGTCGCGGCGTCGTCGGGACTCGTCAGGTGGACCGTGCCGACGTAGTCGCGCAGCGCGTGGCCGCTGGCGTCGAGGGCCAGGACGGTGACGGCGGTCTCGCCGCCGGCGAAGGCGTCCGCGCGGGCCAGCAACCGGAACTGCGTCGCGACCTGGGGCGTCGCCGAGGTCGTGGACGCGGAGTCGGCGGCCTGGGTCCAGGGGGCGGAGAAGGGGGCCGCCCCGTCGAACAGGAACGCCGAGGCGTGCGGCGTGATGCGGTCGTCGAGCGACTCGAACGAGGGGCGGAAGCCGGCCGGCCGGGCGGGGGCGGCGGACGGGGCGGTGAGCTTGTTGAGCCAGTGCGTCAGGAACATCGGGTCGCCTCGCGGGTCGGGTGAGAGAGGACAGTGGGACACACCGAGACAGTCACCAATCGTAGCGGCAAGCGGGCGCGTTCGCGGGAGTTGCCATCGAGATTTCACAACTTGGGCCAGGCGTCACTCCGCGCCGAGGGGTTCGCGCCGGTCGGGCACCGCGGCCGGTCGGCCCGCCTGGGCGTGCGTCGCGGCGAGTTCGAGGCGGGCGAGCCAGAAGTCGGGGTCGAGTTCGGCGGCCCGCGCGAAGTCGGCGGCGGCCGCGTCGAGGCGGCCGCACTTGCGCTCGGCGAGGCCGCGGTTGTACCAGCACCACGCGGCGTCGGGGGCGAGCGCGACCGACGCCGTGAACGCCGCCGCGGCCCCGGCGGGGTCGTCGGCCCGCAAGAGGGCGACGCCGCGGCCGTAGTGCGCCCAGATTAGCGCTGGGTCGAGGCGGCAGGCCCGCTCGAACTCGGCGGCGGCCCGCACCGGCTCGCCGGCGTCGAGCAGTTCGCGGCCGACCCGCACCCGCCCCCAGGCCGACCCCGACGCCGGGGGGCCGGCGAGGGGGCGGGCCTCCGCGGCGATGGCGGCCGACGCGGTCGCGTCGCGCGTCAGCCGGGCGAGTTGCGTGCCGACCTCGGCCAGGTCGTCGCGCCAGGCTTGCCTACGCTCCGGGTCCGGTTGACCAGCGAGCGCGCGGCGCAAGTCGTCGCGCCGGCCCCAGACCGCGCGGCACTCCCGCTCGACGGCCTGAGCGAGCGCCGGCGGCAGGGCGTCCGACGCGGTGGCGTAGCGCAGCCGGTCCGCGAAGGCGTGCAGCTCGTCCGCGGCGGCCGCCCGCCCCGCCGACTGGCGTTGCTCGCGCAGGCCGGCCCGGAAGTCGCGGTGCCACGGCAGGCCGTCGGCCAGCGCCTCCGCCGCGCGGAAGCTCTCGGCGGCCTGGGCGTGGCGGCCGGCGGCGAGGTGCGCGGCCCCGTCGGCCTGGGCCGCCTCCGCCAGCCGGTCCCAGCGCTGGGTGTGCGCGGCGACCCCGGCCAGCCCCAGAACGACGGCCGCGGCGACGAGTCCGGCCGCCAGGGCGTGCGGCCGGCGGCGACGCCACTTCCGCCAGCGCTCGGCGAGGCTGCGGTTGCGCACGCCCCACAGCGGCAGGTCGGCGAGGTGCCGGCGTAGGTCGGCGGCCAGGTCGGCGGGCCGGGCGTAGCGGTCCGCCGCCGCGGGGGCGACGCACTTCGCGAAGATGTCCGCCAGACCCGGTGTGGCCGGCGTGCCCGTCGCGCTGAGGAAGTCGCGGAGCATCCGGCCCAGGGCGTAGGTGTCGGCCCGGCCGTCCACGGCGCCCGGCAGGCGGCGGCCCTGGCGCACGGCGTCGAGCGCCGCGGCGTGCTCGGGGGCCATCGCGCCCGGCGTCCCGCCCAGCCACTCGGGCGGCAGGTCGCCCTTCGACAGCGGCGGGTGCGCCAGATGGAAGTCGAGCAGCATCGGCGTGCCGTCGGCGGCGATCAGCACGTTCGACGGCTTCAAGTCGAGGTGCAAAATCCCGCGGTCGTGGGCGTACTGCAAGGCGTCGGCCAGCGCCGCCCCGACCCAGGCGACCGCGCCCGCGGGGGAGTCCCCGGCGAGTCGCACGTCAACGTCGGCGAGGGTACGGCCGCCGAAGTCCGGCAGGCAGAGCAAGCGCAG
>JANXTD010000526.1 GCA_025352585.1 Fimbriiglobus sp. | reverse complement strand
AGCACGCCGACGTTGGCCGTGGCGGGGTCGGCCCGCAGGCGGCGGCAGACCTCGAAGCCCGAGAGCTTCGGCATCATGATGTCGAGCAGCAGCAGGTCGGCGGGCCACTCGGCGGCGAGTTGTAGCGCCTCCTCGCCGTTGGCGGCGAGCCGGGTCTCGTAGCCGTGGCCGTCGAGGTGGGCTTCGAGCAGTTCGGCGTTCTGCCGGGTGTCGTCCACGATCAGAATTCGCGGCATCGTCAGGCTCCTCCGGGTGAAGGAGGCCATTGTACGATGCCCGCGGGACTCAGTTGCTGAACTCCGGGCGGCGGCGCGCGAGTTGTGATTGCAGCCGGGCGACGATCGACGAGTGCATCTGGCTGACACGCGACTCGGAGAGGTTCAACGTCGTGCCGATCTCCTTCATCGTCATCTCCTCGTAGTAGTAGAGGATGACGATGAGCCGCTCGTTGCGGTTGAGGCCGCGGGTCACGAGCTTCATCAGGTCGCGGTTTTGCAGCCGGTTCGTGGGGTCTTCGGCCTTCTTGTCTTCGAGCACGTCGATTTCGCGCACGTCCTTGAAGCTGTCCGTCTCGTACCACTTCTTGTTGAGCGAGACGAGGTTTACCGCCGTCGCCTCGGCGACGTAGGCCTGGACCTGCTCGACCGGCACGCCCAATCGGGCGGCGAGTTCTTCCGCCGTTGGCTTGCGGCCGAGCGCGGCTTCGAGCTGCTTAGACGCGGCGGAGTGCTTCGACTGCTTGCTGCGCACGAGACGCGGCACCCAGTCCATGGTGCGGAGTTCGTCGAGCATGGCCCCGCGGATGCGCGGCACGCAATACGTCTCGAACTTCACACCTCGGCCGAGGTCGAAGGCGTCGAGCGCGTCCATGAGGCCGAACACGCCGGAACTGATGAGGTCGTCGAGGTCCACCCCGTCGGGGAGGCGCTGCCAGATGCGCTCGGCGTTGTAGCGCACGAGGTGCAGGTAGTTCTCGATGAGCCGGTTGCGGAGCTCGACCGTCGGGCAGGCCCGGTAGTCGCGCCACACTTGGGCAATCTCGGCCGGGTCGATACGGGTCACCATCGGATCCTCCCTGATGATCGGCCGGCCACCGCCCCGCGGCGCGTCCTCGGGTTTGCAAGAATTGCAAGCCCGAAGTCCCCTCGCGCCGGGCCGACCGCGTGCGTTCGCATCATTCGCCGGGGGCGGCTCGCGGGGCGAGGTCGGTGTCCGACTGCGCCTCGAAAATCCGCTCCCCCGGTGCCGAACGTGCCGCGCACGACGGTGGGCCGGTGGTCCACCTTCTCCCCCACCGACTTCGGGGCGGGAACCCCTCCGTCGGTACACCCGGTATCGGCCCGCGGGGCTTGAGGCAATGACTCAAAGCCCGCGGAAAACCCGACGGCCGGGACCAATCCCTCGACGCCACCCGCACGCCTTCCCACGCCGCGAATCGCTCCGCGGCCGGCCGTCCCCCGACGGCCTTCGGTCTGGCGAACCGGTGACTTCGAGTCGGCGGGGGATAGCGTCGGCCTCGGCGGAAGTCGAGAGAGATTCCGGGCGGATCGCTCGACTATCTTTCACGCCACCGCCGCGGTAAACTGCGGGGAATCCCGCGACCCGACCGGCCGGAGGAGTTGGCATGAAACGACGCACTGGGTGGGCCACGCTCGCCGTCACGATGGCCGTGGTCGGCTGCTACGCCCGGCCGCCGGCCGGGGTCGCGGCCGACGACAAGAAGGAGCCGCCGATGAAGCCGGGCTTCGCCGAGGACCGCGTGCCTAAGGACGCCGCGCCCGGCGTGGCCGTCGACGGCCCCCGCGCCGTCGGCTACGTCAAGACGCTGTGCGACCTCGGCCCACGCATCTCCGGCAGCCCCGGCATGGGGAAGCAACAAGAGTTGCTCGTCAAGCACTTCGAGGCGCACGGCGCGACGACGACCCGGCAGGAGTTCGCGGCGCGCCAGCGCAGCAAGGCCGGCGAGGTGGCGATGACCAACCTCGTCTTCTCGTGGAAGCCGGAGTTGCCGCGCCGCGTGATTCTGTGCAGCCACTACGACACGCGGCCCATCGCCAACGAGGAGCCGAACCGCGCCAACTGGACGCGGCCGTTCGTGAGTGCCAACGACGGCACCAGCGGCGTCGCGCTCTTG
>JANXTD010000525.1 GCA_025352585.1 Fimbriiglobus sp. | reverse complement strand
GCGGTCGCCCTGATGCTCACGCAGTTCCTCTGCTCGCGGCTGATCTTTCCCACGGCCGAACTGACGGTCGACGAGATGCGGGTCGCCGGCTGGCCGGTGGCGGTAATCCTCGCCGGCGTGATCCCGATGCTCGCGGTGGACACCTACTTCCTGCTCTTCGTCGGCCGCTTCGACCGCACTTCGGCGGAAACGTATATGGACCAGGCCGAGCACTGGCTGAGTTCGTGGAAGGCCCCGGTGGTGCGCGCGGTGACCTTCGGCTACGTCAACCCGCGCCGCATGGTCGATGTCGAGGTGCAGAAGAGCCTCGAGACCCTGGGCCGCACCGTGAGTTGGGCGGCGTGGTGGGTGGCGGTGCAGGTCGCCTGTCGGATGGCGTGCGGGCTGACGATCTGGACCGTCTGGGCACTGCTCGAAGGCCCCGCGTCCGGCGGGCGGTGAACCTGGGGACGTGTCGGAGTGTCGAAATTCGTTCGGGGGCAGTCGTCACGGCGACACGCACTGTAATACAATACGCTGGCACGTTTCACGGGGAGGGCGCACGATGACGACATTCGATCTGGCGGAGGTCCGTGAATTCACGGCGACGATTGACGCCCGCCTGAAACAGTGTGACAACGGCGAAGGAATGGTATGCGCCACGTTGGAGGAATCCCTACGGCATTACGCCGGTTTGTGTATCGAGTTCCGCGAAGGGGTCCGCGCGTGGGGCCGCGCAGTGTTTACCGGCCGAGTAATTTTCGACCCCGAAGTTGAGCGTCTTGTCTTGGTTGAGGGCAATAAACTGTTGAACCAAGCCGTCGCCAAAGCTGATCACGCCGGGATGATGGAATACGATCACTCGCGGACGCCTGAGGCAGGTTGTTGCTATGTGATGGAAGGCCTTCAGCCCCTCCGGTCTGCGTTATGGGGCTTGTCTCGCCTCATGAACGACTGGATTACCCCCGCGCTGTCTATCAGCCCAGGACCTCGCGTCCGGCGGCACCACACGCCCGAACAACTCGGAGCGATTCTTACTCGACTTGCGGCGATGCCCCCACTGCCCGCTGACTGGCAGCCCGACGACCCCAAGCAGCGTCAGGAGCTTGAGAATATCCGCTGCCGACCCAATTCCTGGCGACGACCGTTTCCAGAGCTAACCTAACCTGAAGGGACGATCACCAATTAGCGACCGCAGCCCGATTATGCTGAGAGCCGTCGCTATTCAACTCGGCGGAACAGAGTACGATACCATATTGTCGTGGCCATACGCGGACCAGTATGTGGCAAAACTATTGCATGTGGACATCCCGAGAAGGATAAAATTCGGTGATTGCCAAGTTTGGGTGTATTATAACCCAGATAAGCAAATGGTGGGGTTCGGCGTATTAGATATCAATGACTGCTACAGTGACTACACTTTATCGAAGCCACATCCATACATCGTCTTGTTGGCTATTAATCCGACAATCAAAAGCTTTGGCTATGGCACATCGATTGTTGACCATCTGATCGGCGCGGCGACTGTCCTAGCTGCGAATCCGTTGCGATGTTGTGACAGGCTCTTCCTAGACGTGTACGTTGACAACGACAGGGGGATTGACCTCTACATGAGGTGCGGGTTCGTGCCGGTGGAGTGCGAGCCGATCCCGGACCCGCTGGAGGCTGGCAAACAGTACCTCGTCATGTCGAGATCGGTCGCCGTCGAGCCGACGCGTGCCCCGTGACCGCCGAAGACCCCGACTTCACTTCGCGGCAACTCATCACCTGCCTCGGCAACAAGCGCGCCTTGCTCGGCCCCATCGGCGTCGCGCTCGACGCCGTCAAGCGGCGGCTCGGGCGCGACCGGTTGCGCGTCCTCGACGCCTTCGCCGGGTCGGGGGTCGTGTCACGCTACTTGAAGGCGTCGGCGTCGTACCTCGCCTGCAACGACCTCGAAGATTACGCCGCCGCCGTCGGCCGCTGCTTCCTCACCAACCGCAGTTGTGTCGATGAAGTGGCGTTGCGACAACTCGTCGCGGAGTTGAACGATCAGGTCGAATCGCAACGGATGCCGCCGGGGTTTCTCCAGGAACTGTACGCCCCGCGGGATGACGGCAACATCACAGCCATCGACCGCGTCTTCTACACGGCGGAGAACGCCCGGCGACTCGACGACTACCGCCGGTTGATTGATCTCGCCCCGCCGTCAATGCGTGACTTACTCTTGGGGCCGCTGTTGGGGCTGGCGTCCGTCCACGCCAACACGGCGGGGGTCTTCAAGGGCTTCTACAAGGACCGCGCCACGGGGTTAGGCCGCTTCGGCGGCAGCGGGGCCGACGCGCTGTTGCGGATTCGCGGCCGCATCGTGTTGGCTCCGCCGGTGCTCAGCCACTTCGAGTGCGAGTGCGAAGTCTTCCAGGAAGACGCCAACAGCTTGGCTCGTCGCTTGAAAGCGTTCGACCTGGCGTACCTCGACCCGCCGTACAACCAGCACCCTTACGGCTCGAACTACTTCATGCTGAACTTACTCGCAAGATATGAACGGCCAATAGCCGTCAGTGCCGTCTCGGGCATCCCGACCGATTGGGGCCGGTCGGGGTACAACGTGCGGGCGAAGTCGTTGACGCTACTCGAAGATTTGATTGCGACTCTGGACACGCGGTTCGTGATGCTGTCCTACAATAACGAGGGGTTTGTGCCGCCCGCTGAACTGTTGGCGATGCTCACGAAATATGGCCGCGTCGAGGTGATCGAGACGCCTTACAACGCCTTTCGGGGCAGCCGCAACTTCCGCGACCGCCCCGTGCATGTGACCGAGCAACTGTTCCTGATCGAGCGACCTTAACGCCCGCCCAGGGGCAGGGTCAGGATCGGCGCGGTGCCGGCCTTCGCTCCCAACTCCAGTCGCGACAACTCGACGAGCAGCGCGAAGGTCGCCATCGTGTCGCGGTCGCGCTGGTCGATCGAGAACCAGTAGCCCTTGTATGGGATCGCGACGTGGGCACACGGCGGGGGGTTGCGGCCCTCGCTCCAGCAGACTTTGAACAGCCCGCCCAGCGCCTGCGACCAGTCGAAGGCCCGGCCGTCCGGCTCGTACGTCATCGGGGCGACCCCCGACGCCGCGTGTACCGGCGGCACCTCGACGCCGTGCGCCACGAAGAACAACACCTGGAGCAGCGAGCGGGTCTCGAGGTCGAGCGTCACTAAACCGGTCTCGGGGCTACCGGCGAGGTACGGGTCGAGTTGCTCCGTCGTCAGGTCGAAAGTCCGCTTGGTCGCGTCGAGCTTGAAGGCCCGGCAGAAGGCGAGCAGGTCGGCGTCGTCGGCGGCCAGCTTGCCCAGCCGCATCACCGGTTGTTGCCGCTTCTTGACGACGGACCAGGCCCCCTTGTCGTCCTTGCGGTACTCGAAGCCGGCCTTGACCGCCTCGACGGCCGCGGCCGGGGTGCCGTCGGTGGCCGCGACGCCGTCGGTCGATTTGTCCTCACGCTCCTGGTAGTGAAGCGTCGCCGCGGAGCGCTCGCGCAGGCGTTGCAGGGCGGCAATCCCGGCCAGGAACTCGGCGTACTCCGGGGCGGTGCGCGGCGTCGGGCCGCTCGCCGTCTCGGCGTTCGACACCCAGTTCAGGTTCTCCAGGTAGAGCCGGAACACGGTCGAGATCGGCCAGGTCGTCTTGCCCAGGTAGGCGATGCCGTCGAGCGTGATCGGCGTGAACAGCCGGCGGGTGAACTCCGAGTCGTCGATGGGCGTGTACGACAGCGTCGGCCGCACGGCTCCGGACGCCTCGACCTGCGGCAGGACGATGCCGCGGAAGCCGCCGAAGTCCCCGGCACCCGCGGCGGCGAAGAACGGGATCGCCCGCAAGCCGCCGACGATCTCACGCTGCTCCGCGATCGACGTGATCGACAGGCTACTCGGCGTGTCCGTGTAGCGCAGGCGGACAATGTTCAACAACAGTTGCTGTTCGGTCGTCGTCTTGATCGCCTCGTTGTAGCGCAGCCGGGTCTGCTCGACCGACCGCGGGCCGAGCGAGCAGCCGACGGCGGAGAGCGCGACGACGAGCGCTGCAAGACGACGGGTCACCATGCCGATTACATCGGTTACCGCGGCGACAATGGTGAATCAATAGACCGCGTTCGGGTCGACCTTGCCGGCCGGGCCACCGGCGGTGCCGCCGCTGTAGCGGGCGTGCCAGCCCTCGCTCGCCCGCAGGTGCTGCAAGTCGTCCATCGTGTAGCCGTACTTCGCGAACCACGGCGTGCCCGACTTCACGATCGCGTCGAGTTCCTTCACCCGCGTCGCGCAGTCCGTCTCGGCGAACTTCTGGCGGTCGGCGGGGGTCTTGAACGTAAAGAACTCCGTCCAGAACGCCCGGCCACCCAGGATGCCGCTACAGCCGGCCTTCATTGCCATCTCGACTTGCTTCTTGTACTCGTCGTACTTCACGCCCGCGCTCAGCAGCACCCACGGCTTCGCGCAGGCGTCGTTGAGGCGCTTGAGGTTGTCCATCTGCACCGCGTCGGTCTCGTAGCCGTAAGTGCCGGGGAATTCGGTCTTGTAGATGTCGCAGTAGCGGCTCAACATCTTGGCACTGTCGATGACCGTCGTCGGCTTGCGCTTCAGCACCGTGTCGGACTTGGGGTCGTCGCCGTTGAAGGCGAAGTGCAGCGGTTCGAGCAGGAACAGGAT
>JANXTD010000488.1 GCA_025352585.1 Fimbriiglobus sp. | reverse complement strand
GGTAGAGGACTTGTTGCGTCGAGGTGCCGAAGTTCACGAACCCCGCGCCCGAAATCTGCGTGACGGGCCGGACCCCCGGCGCAGTTGCGGAGCCGGGGTTGCCGAAGGTGTAGCTCTGCACGAGTACGACGCCGGTGCCGTAGTCGGAGGAACTCTCGACGTAGGCGATGTAGAAGATGCCGTCGCGGCCGAACGACACGGTCGGCTGCGAGGCGTTCTGGTAGGAGTTGCCCCCGCCGTTCTGGCTCGGGTCGGTGAGGCGGCCGCCGAGGCCACCGAACGCCGTAAAGGTGACGCCGCCGTCGAAGGAGTATTGCGCGACGAGGTCGAGGAGGCCATCAGCCCGGTGCGACTGCGTCACCATGACCTGGTTGAGGACGTTGAGCGGGTCGGCGACGACGACCGGGGCGCTGTAGTCGAGTTGGCCGCCGTTCAAGGTGGCCGACACGCCACTCACGGCCAGCGGCAGGTTCGGCGTCGGGGCGATTAGCGCCGCGGGGGCGAGCCGCGACTCCATCTCTTCGAGGCGAGGGCGCACGACGGTGATGACGAAGGGCCGCGCGGCCGACGCCACGCCACGCCGGCCGCCGGGGCGGCGAATCTTCAAGGCCCACCGGGTCATGACTTCGCGGAGAGGTTGCTTGATCATAGGGAGAGCACCCAGGGGACGAATCCCGAAAGATGGAACAATGATTTCGTCGCTACAACATCGCCCAGACGAAATACGACGGCTGAGTGGGTCAAAAGTTTGCTCGGCGTCACATTCCGGGCAGATTCTCACACGGAGTCAGCCGGCCGCCGGGCGTCTGTGCCGCGCGGCCGGTTCCGTCCAGCGTCCCCGGCCGCGAGCTATTCCCGCCTTAGCAAACTTAACAGCGCGGCGGGAACTCGCCCAATGAAGTGAAGGGGAATTGGCTGGGCAGTTCGGGCGAACGTCGCGGCTAGTGGGGGTTGTGCGAGCTTTGCCGCTGTCGGAGCTTGCGGCGATCCGGTAACCTGAGACGGCCCGACCCCGACCCCGCCGGACCGACCCCGCCATGCCGCCTGCCGCCGCCCTCACCGCCTGCTTCGTGGCCCGCGACCACGCCCGCGACCTCCCCGCCGCGCTGGCGGCCGCCAGCCTGGCCGCGGCGCACCTCGTCGTCGTGGACACCGGCTCGGCCGACGGCACCGCCGACGTGGCCCGCGCCCACGGGGCGACGGTGGTGGCGTTCGCCTGGGCCGACGACTTCGCCGCGGCCTGCAACGCCGCCCTCGACGCCGTCACGACGCCCTGGGTGCTGTGGCTCAACCCCGACGAGACCCTCGACGCGGCGACCGCCGGGCGCGTGGCCGCGGCGACCGCCGACCCGGCCGCGCTGGCGTTCACGCTACTGGTGCAGCAGCAACTCGACGCCGACCGCCCGGCCTACGGGACCGCGAACCGCCAGTGGCGACTGTTCCGCCGCCACGACGCCCTGCGCTTCGCCGGCCGGCTGCACCCGACGCTCACGCCGCCGCCGGACGCCCCCGGCCTGGGGCTCGAGACGCGCGAGCTGGACGCGGTCGTCGTGCGGCACGCCTACCTCAACGAGGTGACGCCGGCCAAGATCCGCTTCACGGTCCGGCTGCTCGAGGCCGAGTTGCGCGACCGCCCCGGCCAAGTCGCCCGCGTGGTGGAACTCGGCTGCAACCTGCTGCTCTTGGGCGACCCGCGCGGCCACGAAGTTTTGGGCGAGGCGGCGACGACGGTGCTGCCGGCCCTCGACCGCGGCGAGGCCCCGCCCCAGGGCGTCGCCCCGCTGATCGAGTACCTGCTGGGCGTGCCGCCCGAGCAAGTCCGGGGGCCGCTGGACCGCGCCGCCGCCCGCCGGGTCGCCGCCGCGTGGTACCTCGACGCCCCGCCGGTGCTCTGGGCGCTCGCCGGCGACCGCTACGTCGCGCAAGACTTCGAGATCGCCGCGAAGGTGCTGGCCCGGCTGCTGGAACTCGGCGCGAGCGGCGGGTACGCGGCCGACCTGGGCTTCGACCCCGACGTGGTCGGCCGGGGGGCGCTGATCAACCTGGGCCAGTGCCAGTTGCAGATGAACCGCCTGCCGGAGGCCCGCGCCTGCTTCGCGTCGTTGCTCGACGACCCGCGGCACGGCCCCCGCGCCGCCGAGTTGCTGGCCGTCGTCGAGTCGCTGGCCCGGCAGACGCTCGACCGGGAGCGGGCGGAGTGACCGGCCCGTTCGCTGGAACTCGCCGGGCTTCGCGCCATAGAATGGCTACCTCTCCCGCCCCCGCCACCCCAGACCCGCCACCCGACGAATCGCAGCGAAGGTAAGACGAAGCATGGCCAACGATTCCCCACCGCGGCACCGCGTCGTCATCGTCGGCGGCGGCTTCGGCGGCATGTACTGCGCGCAGGCTCTGCGCCGCTCGCCCGTCGATGTGACGCTGATCGACCGGCGCAACTTCCACCTGTTCCAGCCGCTACTCTACCAGGTCGCTACGGGCGGGCTGTCGCCGGCCAACATCGCCGCCCCGCTGCGGTCGATCTTCACCGGCCAGAAAAACGCCGTGACGCTGCTCGCCGAGGTCGCCGGCTTCGACATGGCCGGCAAGCGCGTCTTGCTCGAGGACGGCGACGCGATCCCCTTCGACACGCTCGTCGTCGCCGGCGGCTCGACGCACCACTACTTCGGCCACAACGAGTGGGAGGAGCACGCGCCGGGCCTCAAGACCGTCGAGGACGCGACCAAGATTCGCCGCAAGGTGCTGACGGCTTTCGAGAAGGCCGAGCGCACCGTGGACCCCGCCGCCCGGCAACGCTTGCTCACGTTTGTCGTCGTCGGCGGCGGCCCGACCGGCGTCGAGATGGCCGGCGGCATTAGCGAACTCGCGCGGGTGACCATGCGGCGCGACTTCCGCCACATCGACCCGGCGGTGGCGCGGGTGATCCTCGTCGAGGGCCAGACCCGCGTCCTCGGCGGCTTCCACGAGAAGCTCTCGGCCTACGCCCTCAAGGCGCTGCAAGACCTCGGCGTGGAGGTGCAGCTCGACGCGCACGTCACCGAGATCGGCCCCGACCGCGTCGTCGTCAAGACCGACGCCGGCACGGCCGTGCGCCGCATCGACACCGAGACGGTGGTGTGGGCCGCGGGCGTCAAGGCGTCGCCGCTGGGGCAGAAGCTCTCCGACGCCGTGGCCGCCGCGGGGGGCACGCCGTTCGCCGTCGGCCGCGCCGGGCACGCCACGGTCGGCCCCGACTGCTCGCTGGGCGGCCGGGCCGACCTCTTCGCCATCGGCGACATGGCGAGCCTCAACGGCCCGGCCGGCAAGCCGCTGCCGGGCGTCGCGCAGGTGGCGATCCAGCAGGGCAGCTACGTCGGCGACCTGATCGACCGCCGGCTCCGCGACAAGGGCCCGCCGGGGCCGTTCAAGTACTGGGACAAGGGGTCGATGGCGACGATCGGCCGCCGCCGCGCCGTCGCCGACGTGGGCTTTATGCGCTTCACCGGCCTGATCGCCTGGCTGGCGTGGCTGGCCGTCCACGTCATCTACATCGCCAACTTCTCGAACCGCGTGCTGGTGCTGTTCCAGTGGTTCTGGAACTACGTCACCCGCAACCGCTCCGCGCGGCTAATCACCGGCGAGTCTTCGGCGAAGGCGGTGGCCCACTGAAGCCGCTCGCCCTCGTCACCGGCGCGAGCGGCGGCATCGGCCGCGAACTCGCCGCGCGCTGCGCCGCCGGGGGACACGACCTGGTCGTGACCGCCCGCCGCGCCGACGCCCTGCACGCCCTCGCCGCCGAGTTGCGGGCCAAGCACGGCACGACGGTTCACGTCATCCCCGCGGACTTGAGCCGACCGGGG
>JANXTD010000471.1 GCA_025352585.1 Fimbriiglobus sp. | reverse complement strand
CGTAGGTGATCTGCCACTCGGCCGGCTCCGCCTCGCCGCGCTTCCAGAACTTGGCCTTCGCCACGCCCGTCTTCTCGCCCGGCTCCACACAGAGCTTGACCGTGTACCAGATGTCGGCTTGCCAGTCGAACTCCAGCCCCTTGTTGACGCGCGGCTTGGCCTCCCAACTGACGAGCCGGGCCTGACGCTTGCCGGCCGCGGAGTCTGGCTTGCCGTCGAGGATCAGCGTGTAGCGGCTGTTGACGACGCCCATGTCGGCGAACTTGCCGTTGACCTGGGTGCCCATCAGGTCGGCCTGGATGGTGTAGTTTGACGCGCTCGGCAGGGTGATGTAGCCGTTGGCCCGCGCGATCGGCGGCCGCGAGTCGGTGTTGACTTTGGCGAGCACTTTTTGGCCGTCCTTCTCGGTGACGAAGTACTTGCCGGTGACGTTCATCCAGCCGCCGGGGGCGGCACCCACCGGCACCTTCTCGAAGTCCTCCTTCGACGGCACCCCGGCCGCGACGCGGACCCGCGCCGACGCCGTGAGTGCTCCGAACTTGACCGTCACCGTGCCCTGTTGTCGCGGCAATTTGCCGAGAGTGACCTTGGTGGCAACCCCGGCCGGCGTCAACTCGGCGTTCAACGCCGGCGGGGCGGTCGCGCCTTTGGCGGCGGTCGGTGGCAGCAGCGGTTGCGGCAGCGCCCACTCCAGTTTCGCGTCGGCGGGGGCCTTCACTTCGCGGCCGTTGGCGTCGAGGAACTTCGCCGTCAACTCGACCACCTCGCCCGGCTTGGCGGCCACGTCGGCGGGGAAGATGCGCACCGCGGCAGCCGCGGCGTCCGGGTTGAACGGCGTCTCGGCATCGGCGGCCGGCGCGGCTACCGGGGCCGGGACTGCGTCTGGCTTGCCGACGCAGTAGAGGTTCTCTTGCGTCAAGAAGTAGAGCCGGCTGTTGACGGCGATCGGAGTGCCGTGCGTCTCGACGAAGCCGGCCCCGGACTCCTTGCGGAACGGGATACTCTCGAGTTCCTCCGGCTCCTCGTCGTCCTTCAGCTTGAACACTACGAGCTTGGCGTTCACGTCGAAGACATACAGCTTGCCGTCGGCAATCAGCGGGGCACCGCGGCTGATGGTGCCGTACTTTTGCCGCCACAGCACCTTGCCCGACTTGGCGTTGAAGCAGGTGATTTCCGACGCGTCGTCGGGGCAGTAGAGCCGGCCGTCAGCCAGCGCCGGCGACGCCAGGCCGAAGCGGCGCGACAGTTTCTTGTTCTCCCACACCAGTGCCGGCTTCTTGGTCTTGGCGTCAACTTTCGAGGCGTCGAGGCAAATCACGCGGCCGATGGAGCCGCCCTCGGGGTTCTCCTCGCCGTGGCTGATGTACACGAGGTTGCCGCTGACCACCGGCGACGGGTTGACCACGCCCGCGGCGAACAGGTAGCTCCAGACCCGCGCGCCGGTGCGCAGGTTGAGCGCGTGGACGCAGCCGTCGGCCCCGCCGGAGATGAGCAATCGCTGGCCGTTGATCGTGGCGACGACCGGGATCGAGTAGTAGGTGCCGCGGAAGACGACGCTCGGCGACTTCAAGTCGTCCGTCGGCGAGGACCACCATGCGACGGCCCCGGTCTTCGAGTCGAAGGCGACGTAACGGCCCTGGCCGCGGGCTTGGTCGCCCCAACTGCCGTTGACCATGCCAACAATCACCAGCCCCGAGTCGTAAACGGGCGAGACGATGCGGCCGCCGTAGCCGGTGACGCGGCCGAACTCCTCGGTGAGTTGCCGGACCCACAATTCCTTGCCGTCCTTGTCGAGGCAGTACAGGAACCCACCAGAAGTGTGGACGAAGATCGTCCCGGCGGCGGGGTCGGCGCTCAGCGTACACCAGCCCAGGCGGCTCGACACGATGTCGGCGTGGAAGACGTTGAAGCGCTTCTCCCAGAGCGGGGCACCCCCCTTGGCCGCGTCGAACGCCAGGATGCGCTCGCCTTCGGTCGGCTTCGACATGTCGTAGCCGCCGACCATGAAGACGCGGCCGTTCATCACCAGCGGGGCGGAGCGGCCGCCGAACGGGGCCTTCCAGAGCAGGTTGTTCTTGCCGACCTCGGTCACGTCGAAGCTGTCGGGCAAGTTGGTGTCGGCCGAGTAGCCGGTTTGCAGGGGGCCGCGCCAGTGAATCCAGTCGGCACCACTCGCGGTGCCCAGGCCGAGCAGCAAAGCCGCCGCGAGAAGGGGGAGGGTTCGTCGGCGCGGCATGGGGAGGCTCCAGTCGGGGCGCGGGGCAGGACGGTTGTCTTAGTCGGCGGGCGGCGGATTTTCACGCCGGTTCCGCACCAAGCGGCGGGCTTTCAACTCGAAGCGCGGCAGGCTGCCCGCCGGGCACAGGGTCACGTCCACGCGGAACAGCAGTTCCTCGCGGACGGCCCGCTGCACACGCGACGCCAAATCGCCTGCGGCGCTGGCGTGCGGCTCGAGTTCCAGCCGCAAGTCGGTCAGAGTCGCTGTCTCCTCGACGACGATGCGGAACTCGGCCACCTCCGGGAAGCGGCGCACGATCGCCTCGACCGCCGACGGGTAGACGTTGTTGCCGCGGACGTGCAGCATGTCATCGACACGGCCGAGGATACCGCCGACGAGCCGGTCGCCTTGCAACCGCACCAGGTCGCCCGTGCGGTAGCGGACCACCGGGCAGGCCGTGCGGTGCAAGTTCGTGACGACCAACTCGCCGACCCCGGCCGCGTCGGCGTCGATCACCTCAACGACGTAGTGGCTCGCCAGCACCGTCAACGACCCCGACGCGTTGATCAACTCGAACGCCACCGGGCCGACTTCGGTGAGGCCGTAATGGTCGATCACCCGCGCCCCCCAGGCGACTTCGAGTTGCGAGCGCAACCCCGCGACGCTGCCGCCCGGCTCCCCGGCGACGACGAGTTTCGTGACCGCTGACGCGGCCAGGTCGATGCCCTCCTTCGCCGCGACTTCGGCGAGGTGCAGCCCGTACGTCGGCGTGCAGAAGACGACGGTGATGCCGTGATCAATCAGGCATCGCAAGCGAGCCGACGTGGTCTGGCCGCCGCCGGGCAGGGCGAAAATCCCGGCCTGCGTCGCCGCCTCGAACGCCGTCCAGAAGCCGAGGAACGGGCCGAACGAGAACGGGAAGGAGAGCCGGTCGGCGGGCGTGATGCCGAGGCCGGCGTAGCTCGCGTGCCAGCAGTCGCACAGCGACTGCCAACTCGCCGGGGTGTCGTAAACCCGCAACGGCTGGCCCGTTGTCGTGCCCGAAGTCTGGTGCACCCGCGTGTAGCGGTCGAGTGGGAACGTGCGGTTCGCGCCGCCCAGCAACTCGGACTTGGTGGTGAAGGGCAGGGCGGTGAAGTCGGCCCACGTTTGCAGCGTGGGCGTGCCGAACTTCGCCGAGTAGAAGGCGTTGCCCGGCAAGATGTCGTCGACGAGTCGCCGCACCCGCGCGAGACGCTCCGGCTCGCTCGACATGGGCGGAACTCCGGGAGTGCGAAACGAGGTCTTCCGTAGCGGCAGTCTTCCGGCCCTAGGCCGGTCTTCTGTAGCTGGCCGCTGTGAGGCCGGTAACCTTCCCACACGACGGAGCCAGCCATGCAGGC
>JANXTD010000414.1 GCA_025352585.1 Fimbriiglobus sp. | reverse complement strand
CCGGTGTTCGGGGCGCGCATCCGCGTCACGGACTTGTTGAAGTTCCTCGACAAGCTGAACCTCAACGGCTCGGCGCACACCTTCGGCAACTTCATCTGGTTCCAGGGCACCATCTGCATGATCGTGTTGGCCCTCGCCGGGGCGGTGCTCGTGGGCAACGACTTCCACCACGGCAGCTTGCCGTTCTACCTGTCGAAGCCGATCGGCCGGCGGCACTACGTCTTCGGCAAATGTTTGGGCGCGGCCTTCTTCATCAACCTACTCACCACGGTGCCGGCCCTGTTGTTGTACCTCGAAGCGGGGTTGCTGTACGACTGGCAAGTCTACTACCTCGACCACCTGCGCGAACTCTTCGGCATCCTCGCCTACGGCTCCGTTCTCACGGTGACGCTGAGCCTGTTCCTCGTGGCGACGGCGGTCGCGGTGCGGCGGACGGTGCCGCTGGTGATGGTCTGGGCCGTGGCGTTCGTGCTGTGCCGGTTCCTGGGCAGCTTCCTCGTCGATGGCCAACACTTTCCCGCGGCCTGGCGGCTCATCGACTTGTGGAACGACCTGTACCTGATCGGCTTGCAGTGCCTCGGGGCCGACCGCTCCGAGGAGAAGCCGGACACGCAGCCGGAGTTGTGGGCGGCGTGGGCGGTTGTCGTCGGCGTGTGTCTGTTGAGTGCGCTATACTTGCGGCGACGTGTCGAAGCGGTGGAGGTGGTGACGTGACCGACCTGATCTCGACCGGGACCGTGCCCCCGCCGCCGCAACGCCCCGTGAGCGCGCCGCCGGCGCTGTTGCGTTTCGAGGACGTGTCGAAGTGGTACGGCCCGGTGCTGGCGTTGAATCAGGTCTGGTTCCCGCTGCACGCCGGGATCACGGGGTTAGTCGGGGCCAACGGCGCGGGCAAATCGACGCTCATCAAGCTCGCCACCGGCATGGTCCGGCCGACCATCGGCCGCGTGACCGTTGCCGGCCTCGACGCCAGCGACCCGCAGGCCCGCCGGCTCGTCGGCTACTGCCCCGACCACGACGCTTTTTACGAAGACCTGACCGGCCGGCAGTTCGTGCTGACGATGGCGAAGCTCTGCGGCTTCGGCCGGGCGGAGTCGCGAGACCGCACCGAGGCAGTGTTGCGGCGCGTCGGCATGACCGACCGCGCCGACCGCAAGTTGCGCGGCTACTCGAAGGGGATGCGGCAGCGCGTCAAGCTCGCGCAAGCGTTGCTCAACGACCCGAAGTTGCTGATCCTTGACGAGCCACTTTCGGGCGTCGATCCGGTCGGCCGGCAAGAGCTTCTTGACGTGTTCCGCGGCCTCGCCGAGCAGGGCAAGGCGCTGTTGATTTCGAGTCACGAACTCGAGGAGTTGGAGAAGCTGACCGAAGAGGTCATCGTCATGGCCCGCGGCCGCATCGCCGACCGCGGCACGGTCAGTGCCATCCGCGACCGCCTCGACAACTTCCCGCTGACCGTGCGCATCGACACCCCGTCGCCGCGGAGCCTGGCGCGGTCGCTGCTGGCCGACGGGATGCCCGAAGTGCTAGCGTGCGAGCTCGACCCGGCCGACGCGCGGTCGCTGCTGGTCAAGGTGCAACGCCCGCGCGAGTTCTTCGCCCGCTTCGGCCGGCTGGCCGTCGCGGAGATGCTCGACGTGACGCGCTTTGAACCGCTCGACGACAGCGCGCACGCGGTGCTGGGGTACTTGTTGGGTGGTAGTGGGAAGACGTAGGGCGGGTCTTGTTACTCTTGTTAGCCGGACGCGCGAGCGACGGGAGCAAGCCCCGGTGGACAATGTGGATGGGAGGAGACGGCTCTGTCTTCACCCACCGGCGTTGCCCACCGGGACTTGCTCCCGTCGCTCGCGCGTCCGGCTAACAAAACCGCCTCAAAACCCTACTTCCCCGACAGCGTTTTCGCCTTGCGGGCGAGTTCGAGGAACTCGGCGCGGTAGCCGCTGGGGTCGAACTTCATCGCCCCGGCTGCTAGCTCGATGACCGCGTCGAAGGTCGCGGTGCCCTTGAACTCGCTGTTGCGCAACAGCATCGCGTAGGACGCCGCGGCGGCCGCGAAGCGGAAGTCTTCGCTCGCCTGGGCGTAGGGCTTCGCCGTGTCGCTGACGGGGAGTTCGCGGTAGGTGCTCACGTCGGCGTCCGGCTTCTTGTGGCGCATCTTGACCGTGAACGCCTCCGTCGCCTTGACGGCCGGCTTCGCCTCGACGGCCGGCACCGGCTGGTACTTCAGCCCCTCGCCGGGGCCGACGGGGGCCGCGACGCCGGTGGGGATCAACTCGTACAGCGCCGTGACGACGTGGCCCGCGCCCATCTCGCCGGCGTCCTTGGCGTCGTTGTGAAAATCCTCGGCGTTGAGGTGCCGCTTCTCGTAGCCGAGCAGGCGGTACGACTGCACCACCGCGGGGTTGAACTCGACCTGGATTTTCACGTCCTTGGCGACCGTCACGATGGTGCCGCTCA
>JANXTD010000737.1 GCA_025352585.1 Fimbriiglobus sp. | reverse complement strand
GTCCGCACCGCGGCGTCGGTCGTGCCGAGCAACAGGCCGCGCAGATAGGCCACGCCGACGATGACGCCCGGCAGGAAGCCGGCGACAACGATCGGCACGTAGTACCAGACCGGCTGCAAGTGGTCGAACGGCTGTAGGAAGCGCATGACGTTGTGCTCCCAGAAGAAGTGCCGCAGGAACTCCGGCTGGACGCGGTAGACGGCGACGTACCACGGCAAGTTGACCGCGAACACGACGCTGGCGAAGAGCAGCAGCTTCGCCACGCCGACGCGGGCCGTCTCGCGGTTCAAGAGCGCGAAGGCGAGCAGCGGCGGGAAGAGCAGGATTTCGGAGATCGGCCCCTTCGTCAGGAAGCCCAGCCCCGAGCCGACGGCCGACGCCAGCCACCAGCCGAGCTTGAGCCGGCCGCCACGCACCGCCTCGAAGCCGCACAGTACCGAGGTCGTGACGCACAACACCAGCAGGCCGTCGAGGAGCAGCAGCCGGGCCATGCCGACGAAACCCGGCGAGACGCTGAGCAGCAGCGCCGCCCAGAACGCCCCGCGCTCGCCGACACTGCGCCGGCCGATGACGTAGACGGCCAGGACCGTGAGGTGGACGCACAACGCCGGCACGAGCCGCGCCGCCGCGGGGGAGACGCCCAGCGCGAGGTACGCGAGCTTGACGAGCCAGTACATCAGCGGCGGCTTGTCGAGGTACGGTTCGCCCTGGAGCGTCGGCACGACCCACGCCCCGCGCTCGAGCATCTCCCGCGGGATTTGCGCGTAGCGGCCCTCGTCCGGCTCGAACAGGAACCCGCCGAGCGCCGGGTACAGTAGCAGCGCCGGCAGCACGAACACGACGGCCAGCGACCGCCAGTTCCGCCGCGCGTCGGCCGGGGGCGCGGCGGGGAAGGCGACGCGCTTCCAGAGGTACGGCAGCCACCCCAGCAGCGAGAGCGGACCAGTCGGCGACGCGGCGACGCGCATGAATCAACCCCCACCCAGGCGGACAGCGCGGGGAGTTTAGGCACAACGCAGCCGCCGCGCCAACCGCGACCGGGGCGCGTACGCCCGGTGTCGGAAAACTCGGCACGGACGGGAAACTCCTCCCGATTTGGGGTCACACCCGGCCGGCGGTGCGGGTACCCTGGGGGAGAGTTGACGCCCCGCGTCCCGCCGCAGACACGCCCATGAACCGCCGCTCGTTCCTGCGCAACGCCACCACCCTCGGGGCCGCCGCGGTCGCCCTGCCGACGCTGGCCGCCGGCTACGGCTTCGCCGAGGCGACGCACCTGCACATCGACCGCCAAACCATCGCCGTGCCCCGGCTGCCGGCGGCGTTCCGCGGCCTGACGGTGGCGTTCGTGACCGACATCCACCACGGGCCGTTCGTCAGCGAGGCCGACGTGGCCGCGGTCATCCGCACGACGATGGCGCTGGCCCCCGACCTGATCGTGTTGGGCGGCGACTACTCGCTTCGGGAGACGCGCTACGTCGCCCCGTGCTTCGACTTGCTCGCGGCGCTCACCGCCCCGCTGGGCGTCTACGGCGTCTTGGGCAACCACGACTACCGCCACGGCCTCGCCGAGACCCGCGCCGGCATGCGGAAAGCCGGCGTCGTCGAGTTGACCAACCGCGGCGTGCCGTTGGAGGTGAGCGGCGAGCGGCTGCACCTCGCCGGCGTGGACGACCTGTGGTACGGCCAACCCGACACCGCCGCGGCGCTGCGCGGCGTGGCGGCGACCGACGCCTGCGTCCTGGTGAGCCACAACCCCGACTTCGCCGAGACACTGCGCGACCGCCGCGTGGGGCTGGTGCTGTCGGGCCACACCCACGGCGGGCAGGTCGTGTTGCCGGGCTACGGCGCGCCGGCGGTGCCGAGCCGCTACGGCCAGAAGTACGCCCACGGCCTCGTCGAGGCCCCCGCGACGCAGGTGTATATCAGTGCCGGCACCGGGATGAGCGTGCTGCCGGTGCGCGTCGGCTGCCGCCCCGAGATCACGCGGATCACGCTGGCCTAGACCAACCATGCCCCGCCGGTAGCCGGGTGCGTGACGGCGATCGTGGACTGCGGCGTAGGGCCGACGAGTTGGAACGTCAGCCCCAGTGTCGCGGACGAACAGACGGCCGGCGACGACCCGGAGAGTCTCAACCTGCCGGCCGTGAGCGTGTAAAGTTCGAGCCGCCACGGGTCCCGGTCCACGACAAGCAGTTCCTTCGTACCGACGGCGGCGTAGAAGGCGAACTTCGCCGCCGGGTTCTCGCCGGGGCTGACGACCTCGACGGCGAAGTCCGGGCCGCCGACGTAGTGCGTGCCGTGATCGACCGCCGGGTTCCCCTTCAGGTACACAGCGATGTCGGGGTTGCGGTAGTTCTCGACCCACTCGGGCGTGCGGTCGCTAAGGTTCACGCCCTGGAGGGCCCTGCCGAGCGAGGTTTGAAAGATGACAAGCCAGAAGATGCCGCCCAAGTTGTTGACGAGAGTTTGGTGCTCGTTGTTCGCGGCAGGTGACACGACGGTAACTCCCTCCCAGACTTCAGTCCGGCGGTCGTCGTCCAACCCAGGTGGCATCTTACGAGCCTTCGCGTCCTGCATTGGCTCCAGCACTACAATCGCCATCGCGCGGCTCCTTCACGAGTGGGTTCAGACCGACCAACTGCGGCCGGTCGAGGATTGCCCGACGGCAATGCGAGGCCGCGGCGTCCCTTCGACCAGTCGGAACGTCAGCCCGAGGGCGACCGACGTGCAAACGGCGGGCGACGACAGCGTCGACGACCCGGCGAGCGTCAACGCCCCGCCTTCGAGGGCGTACAGTTCGAGCCGCCACGGGTCGCGGTGGACGATCAGCAGTTCGCGGGTGGCGACGGCGGAGTAGAACGCGAACTTCGCCGCCGGCCTCTCGCCGGGGCTGACGATCTCGACGGCGAAGTCGGGGCCGCCGACGTAGTGCGTGCCGTGGTCGGCCGCCGGGTTGCCGTTCAGGTACACCGTCACGTCGGGGTTGCGGTAGTTCTCGACCCAGTCCGGGGTGCGGTCGCTCAGGTTCACGCCTTGCGAGGCTCGCCCCAACCCGGCCGACTCGATGACTAACCAGAACACGCCCCCCAGTGAGTTCACAAGGTGCTGGTGCTCGTTGTCCGCGGCCGGTGACATGACGGTGATCCCTTCCCAGACTTCGGTCAGACGCTCGGTGTCAACGTCCGGCCACAGTTTGCGGACGACCGCTACTCGCTCGGGGTCCAGCACCAGAATCGCCATCGCGCGGCTCCTTCGCATTCGGGGGAGGTTCGGGGAGTAGGTTACTTCAGGCTCGCCAGGAACTCGACCACGTCGCGGAGTTCGCGCTTCGACAGCTTCTTGTGCAAGTCCTCGGGCATCGCCGACTTGTCCGGCTTCTCCGCGTCGATCTCGTCGCGCGGCACCACGATCGTCTTGTTGTCGGCCGTGACCAGCGTCACCGACTTGGCGTCCTTGCCACGCAGCACCCCGGAGAGCGTGCGGCCGTCGGCGAGGTTCAGGATCACCGACTGGTAGCCCTCGGCGATCTTCGCGTTCGGGTTCACGATCGACTCCAACAAGTAGTCGCGGTCCTTCGTCTTGGCGACGTCGTTGAGCGGCGGGCCGACCTCGCCGCCCTGGCCGTCGAGCTTGTGGCAACGCTGGCAGTAGACCGCCGCGTTGTTCAGGAAGATTTGCCGGCCCAGGTACGCATCACCGCCGGCGCTGGCGAGGCGGTCGCGGGCCAGCGGGTCCTTGGCGACGGCCGCGCGGTCGGCGGTGTCGATCTCCTTGAGCTTCTCGCGCAACGGGGCGTGCAGCTTGAGGTTCTTCGCCTCACTGCGGGCCTGCGCCGCTTCCATCACGTCGAGCTTCAGCGCGATCGGCAGTTTGCCGGCGAGTACGTCGGAGAGGCCGCCCGCGATCGCGCCGTCGATGTCGGCCGACTCCTTCAAGGTGCCCATGACCGCGAGCGCCATCTGCTTCTCGACGAGCGTCGCCTGGTCGTCCTTCAAGAGCGCCGGCAGTTCCTTCAGCGCCGCGGTGGGGTTCGACTTGGCGTTGACGACGCGGGCCGCCCCGCGCAACTTGGCCTCGTCGGAGGCCAGCGCCAGCTTGGCCGCCTCGGTCAGTTGCTTGGCCTTGACCGCCTCGAGCGCGAACAGGGCTTCGACGCGCGTGTTCACCGGCTGCTTGGCGTCGGCGAGGAGTTCGAGCATCAGCGGGCCGACCTCCTGAATGCCGAGCTTGGCCGTGAGTTGCGCCGACTGCTTCCGCAGGGCGTCGCTGCCGACGAACAGCTTCGCCAGCACCGCAACCGCCGCTTGCTTGGCGATGCCGGGTGAGCGCTCGCCGAGGTTCATCGTCAGGCCGGTGATGGGGTCGAGCCGCTTCGGCTTGGCCCACTCCTCGAGCATCTTCAAGGCAGCCATGCGGACGCCCTCGTTCTCGCTACTGCGGGCCGCCACCGCCGCGACGCGAGTCGCATTCACGGCGTCGCCCAGGCGGTAGTTGGCCGCGAGGGCGCGGTAGGCCACGGCGTCGGGCAGGCCGGGGTTTTCGCTGAGCTTCGCCAGGCC
>JANXTD010000362.1 GCA_025352585.1 Fimbriiglobus sp. | reverse complement strand
CCGCGGCCGATGACCCGCTTGACGGTGAACGTGCTGATGCGGCCCAAGGCTCCGGAGACGCCGGAGTGGGTCAGGAAGTCGAGGTTCACTTCGGGAGCCGGGGCCGACGGCCCAAAACCCTGCGTCACGGCGCTGTCGGACAGGGCCTCCTCGGCCTTGCCGAGCGCGAGCCAGTAGGCCGAGTTGGCCGGCGGGTCTTCGGTCCCCATGCCCCGGACGACTTCCGCCAACTCGCCCGCGGTGCCCACCGCCATCGACTCCAGGCGCGCCTGGCAACCGGCGCACGAGCCGACGTGTTCGGCGACCTCATTACTGCCGTCCGGGGTGGCCGCCTCGTCCAAAAGGACGGTGAGCGCCTCCTCGCTGGGGCAGCCGATCTTCTCGCACGGCTTCACGATGAGCATCTCGACGCACCTTCGACGTTCGACTCGGACGGCAAGGCAACCTTACCACGCCTCCGCTTCAGACTGCAACTGCTGGACCTCTTCGCGTAGCCGGGCGAGAACTCTGCTCTTGGCGACGTAGACCGCGCCGGCCGTCATGTGCAACTCGGCCCCGACCTCCGCGGCCGGCCGGCCCTCGACCGCCGTGCCCCAGAACGCCTGCCAGGTGTTCGCCTGGAATTCGCCCTTGACACGCTCCATTGCTCGAGCCGACATCCGCCGCTGATACTCGCGGTCCCAGTCGGCCTCGGCTTCGTTGTCGGCCCGGTCCGGCAGGGACTCCAGTCGCTCGTGGTTGGCCGAGTCGCCGACGGCGCGGGCGCGGTTCTTTTGGGCACTCAAGAAGTTGTAAATTTTGTTGCGGGTGACGGTGTAAAGCCAGCCGCGGAAGGTGCCCCGTTCGGGATCATAGTTCAACTTCTCGGCGTTGCGGGCGACACTCTTCATGACCTCCTGCATCAAGTCGGCGGCGTCGGCGTCTTGGAGGCCACGCTTGCGGGCGAAGCCGTAGATCACGGGGCCGTAGAGGCGCACGAAGGCAGTCCACGCCTGCGTGTCGCCGCCGTCTTTCAGGCGGTTGAGAAGCGATACACGCGTCAGCGGCGGTTCCGCCATGCGGGTCACGTCCTGCCGAGGGATACCGGGCGTGCCGGGCTGGCCTAACACACCCGCGGCCGCGCGGAGGTGAACTCTATTATGCAACCGGCGGACCGAACGGGTACGGCCACCCGCGGTCCGGTGCCCGGCCTCAAATCGACTCGACGACTTCGGTGGTCTCGAACCGCACCTTCGGCTTGGCGGCGTGAGGGTCGTCGGCCGCGCGATAGCCGGCCGTCGCCAGGACGACGGAGCGGTACCCCTTCTCAGGAAGGCCCAAGATTTCGTCGTACTTCGCCGGGACGAAGCCTTCCATCGGGCAGGTGTCGATGCCGAGCAGTGCCGCGGAGGTCAAGAAGTGGCCCAACGCGATGTAAATCTGGTGGGTCATCCAGACATCGACTTCGGCTTGAGGCTTACTCGTCAGCGAGTGAGTCACCATCTTGCGGTAGCCGTCGGTCGCATCGACCGGCACCCCCTGAACCTCGGCCGTCCGCCGGGCCAGGCGCGTCGCGTCGTCGGCCCCGACGCCGTTCTTGAGCGCGAAGACGATCAGGTGCGACGCCTCCACGACTTGCTTCTGGCCCCAGCTGTGTGGCAGCAGTTGCGCCCGGGTCTCGGGGGTCTCCACGACGAAAAACTTCCACGGCTGCAAGCCGTACGACGAGGCGGAGAGCACCAAGCTCTCGATCAACGCCCCCCACGTTTCGGCCGGGATTCGCCTCGCGGCGTCGAACTTCTTGACCGCGTAGCGCCAGCGCAACTGGCCCAGCAAGTGGTCGGGGGTCACGGCCTGCATCGCGGAGTCTCGGGAGTTGCGGGGTGGGAATTAGCCGACGGTCAGTTCGCGGTCGCCGCCGGCGATCAGGGCGCGGCCTTTGCGCATCGTGTCCATCAGCCCGGCGAGGTCGAGGCCGACCTCGGCGAGCAGTTCGCCGCGCTCGCCGTGCTCGATGAAGCGGTCGGGAAGGCCGCGGCGGACGACGTTGCGCGTGTCCAAGCCGGCGGCGTTGGCCGCTTCGAGGACCGCGCTGCCGAAGCCGCCTTCGACGGTGCCTTCTTCGACGGTCACGACGAGCGGCAAGTTCTCGATCGCCTTGAAGATCGTGTCGCGGTCGAGCGGTTTGACGAAGCGGGCGTTGATGACGCCGACGCTCAGCCCCTCGTCGCGCAGGCGGCGGGCCGCCTCCTGGCAGAGCGGTGCGAACGCCCCGAAGACGACGAAACAGCCGTCGTCGCCCCACTCGATCACCTCGGCCTTGCCGTGCTCGATCGGCGTCGGCCGGTCGCCGGACTCGCTGCGGTCGAGGCGTTCGAGGTTGGCCTTGGGGTATCGAATGGTCGTCGGCCCGCGGTGCTTCAGGGCGAACCGTAACATCGGCTCGACATCGAGTTCGTCGCCGGGGGCCATGCAGGTCATGTTCGGGAAGAGCCGCAGGTACGGGATGTCGAACGCCCCGTGGTGCGTCGGCCCGTCCGGCCCCGCCAGCCCGGCGCGGTCGAGCGTGAACACCACCGGGAGGTTCTGGAGCGCGACTTCCTGGAAGATGTTGTCGAAGGCGCGTTGCAGGAAGGTGCTGTAAATGTCGACGATCGGCTTGGCCCCGGCCTTGGCCATGCCGGCGGCGAAGGCGACCGCGTGGGACTCGCAAATGCCGGTGTCGACGAACTGCTTGGGGAAGTCGGCCCGCACCTTTTCGAGCTTGTTACCCTGGCACATCGCGGCGGTCAGCACCACGGCGGTCTCGTCCTCGGCGAGGACGTTGTGGATGGCCGTCGTCATGGCGTCGGTGTAGGCTTTGCCGCCGCCCTTCTTCATCGACAGGATTTCGCCGGCGGGGCCGAAGCTCTCGAACACCGGCGGGGCGTGGAAGGTCACCGGGTCCTGGGCCGCCTGCGGCACGCCTTCGCCCTTCGTGGTCAAGACGTGCAGCAGCACCGGCCCGGTTTGGCCCTTCAAGACCTTGAGAATCTTGCGCATCCCGTGCAGGTCGTGACCATCGACGGGGCCGAAGTAGCGGAAGCCCAACTCCTCGAACAACATGCCGTTCTTGAAGACCGCCTTGAGGCCGTCACGCAGCGACTCCAGCGACGTGCGGGCCGCCTCGCCGACCAGCGGAATCTGCTTCAGGAACTCGTTGAGCGTCCGCTTGCTGCCCTGGTAGAGCCCCGTGGCGCGGCACTGGTCGAGGTACTCCGCCAGGCCGCCGGTGCGCGGGCAGATCGACATCTTGTTGTCGTTCAGTACGACCAAAATGTTCTGCTTGGTGCCGCCAATGTTGTTGAACGCCTCGTAGACCATGCCGCACGGGAAGGCCCCGTCGCCGATCACGGCGACCGCGTGGCGGTCGGTGCGGCCCAGCAAGTCGTCGCCGGCCTTGAGGCCCGACACGGTGGACACACTCGCCCCGGCGTGGCCGGTCGTGAACAGGTCGTAGGGGCTTTCGGCCGCGTTGGGGAAGCCCATGAGGCCGCCACGCCGGCGGATCGTGTCGAACTGCTTGAAGCGCCCGGTGATGAGCTTGTGCGGGTAGATCTGGTGGCCGGTGTCCCAGATCAGCCGGTCTTTGGAGAAGTCGTAGGTCAGGTGCAGCGCCAGGCAGAGTTCGACGACGCCGAGGTTGCTTGCGAAGTGGGCCTGGCGGATGCTCAAGACACGGACGAGTTCGGCCCGAATCTCCTTCGCCACGCGGTCGAGTTGGGCGTCGGTCAGGCGGAGCAGGTCGGCGGGACTATTGATCGTCGCGAGCAGTTCCGGCATACGTCACCCAGGCCAGGGAAAGTCCGTCTCGGCGTCGCGCGGCACCGGGGGTTGGACCCCGGCGACCGTCACGCCCCCGCGGGAGTTTTATCAACAATCGACCGCCGCGTCAGCGGTCCCTCTGTACGACAAACCGGGCGAGTTCCGCCAGCGGCCGCGCCCGTTCGCCCAACGCCTCGGCGGCGCTCACGGCGGCCCGCCCGAGTTCGGCGGCGCGTTCCCGGCTACTCGCGACGCCCAGCAGTCCGGGGTACGTCAGCTTGCCGAGGGCCGCGTCCTTGCCGACCCGCTTGCCGGCGAGTTCGGCGGAACTCTCCACGTCGAGCAGGTCGTCGGTGACCTGGAAGGCCAACCCGAAGGCGTCCGCAAACGCATCAAGGTGACCGAGGGCGACCGGGTCAACGCCCCCCGGCCGCTCGGCCTGCGCGGAATATAGCCCTAGGCGGAGAGCCGTGCGGAACAGCGCCCCCGTCTTGAGGCGGTGAATCCTTTCGAGGTCGGCAACAGCCGGGGGACAACTCTCCGACTCCGCTTGGAGGTCGAGCATCTGCCCGCCGACCATGCCGGCCGCCCCGGCCCCCGCCGCAATCTCTTTGAGACTAACCGACGCAGTGGCGGGCGGGTAACTGTCGGCCAACACCCCGAAGGCGAGCGTCAGCAGCGCGTCGCCGGCCAGGATCGCCGTCGCCTCGTCGAACCGCTTGTGGCAGGTCGGCAAGCCGCGGCGCAAGTCGTCGTCGTCCATCGCCGGCAAGTCGTCGTGGATCAGCGAGTACGTGTGGACCATCTCGACGGCACACGCCGCCGGCAACGCCGCAGTCAAGTCGCCGCCGACCGCCTCGGTCGCGAGGACCGTCAGCAGCGGACGCAACCGCTTGCCGGGGGCAAGCAACGAGTACGCCATCGCGTCGCGCAGCCGCGCCGGAGCCAGTCGGGTGCCGTCGGCAAGGTGATGCCGCAGTGCCGCCTTGATGGCGACCAACTTCGGCGTGAGTTCGTCCCAGATCGCGGCGGGCAACGGCGATCCTCCGACGGAGTGGTGACACTGGAGCCAGTGTTGTCAGTGTAGTCGCCCCGCGGCGGCACCGTCGAGTCGCAGTTTACTTTGCGTCGCAAAGACATGCAAGGGCAATCAGCCGAACAGGTCATCGGCCGACGGCTTGGCCCGTCGCGTCGGCTTCGTCCCCTCGACGCTCGCGGAGTGCTCGAACGCCTTGAACTCGGGGCTGCCGTCCTCGCCGACGCCCGTCAGTTGGCGGATGCGCTGCTCGGCGTCGCGCAACTGGCCGTAGCACGCCTTCAGGATGCCGACGCCGCGCTCGTAGCGGGCCAAGGCATCTTCGAGCGACGTGGTGCCGTCCTCGAGTTCGCGCAGAATCTTCTCGAGTTCCGCGAGCGCCACTTCAAAGCGCACGGGCGGGGTCGGTTCGGTCATGAGGAAACCCCTGGGCGGTCGGTGACGGTACTGACGACGACGCCGTCCGGCGTCCGGGTGCGCAGCGTGTCGCCCGGCCGCACCTCGCCGGCGGAGCGTAGTAGCCGGCCATCGGCGAGGGTCGTCAAACTGAAGCCGCGCTTCAACACGTTCAGCGGGCTGAGGCTTTCGAGTTGGTCGGCGAGCGCGGCGACTTGCTCGCCGGAGCGGGTCAGCCGGCGTTCGGCGGCGCGCGACAGCCGCGCCCCCCAGTCGTCGAGTTTCTGTTCGGAGTCGCGGATGCGCTCGAACGGCTTGCGCAGCGCCGGCCGGTCGGCCATCCGCGTCAGCCGTTCGCGGGCCAGCGCCAGCCGTGCGTTCACGGCGTCGTCGAGCCGGGCGGCAGTGTCCACGAGGCCGTCGAGCATTTCGCCGCGGTCGGGGCAGAGTTGCGTCATCGCCTCCGACGGCGTGAGGGCGCGGTAGTCGGCGACCATGTCGGCGATGCACACGTCGATCTCGTGGCCGACCGCCGAGACGACCGGCACCGCCGAGTCGAAGATCGCGTCGGCGATGACTTCTTCGTTGAACGCCGCGAGGTCCTGGCTGCTGCCGCCGCCGCGGCCCACGACGATCGCCGAGAGCGGCAACTTGCGAGTGGCGTGCAGGCCGCTGAGCATCCGCACGGCGGTGGCGACTTCGACCGCCGCCCCGTCGCCTTGCACCCGCGAAGGCCGGACGACGACCTCGGCCAGCGGCCAGCGGACCTTCAAGATTTGCAGCATGTCGCGGATCGCCGCCCCCGTCGGGCTGGCAATGAGGGCGATCCGCCGCGGGTACGGCGGCAATCGCCGCTTGCGCTCCGGGGCGAAGTAGCCCTTCTGCAAGAGCTTTTCCTTGAGCCGGCGCAGGGCCAACTCCGCGGAGCCGACGCCCTGTTGGGTCAGCTCCTCGACGAGGCACTGGTACTCGCCGCGCTGCGGGTAGAGCGTCAAGCCGCCGCGGGCGATCACCTGCGTGCCGTCCTTGGGGTCGAAGCGGGCGCGCAGGGCGAAGCCGCGGAACATCACGCACTTCAGCGTGGCCCCGGCGTCCTTGAGCGAGAAGTACCAGTGCCCCGAGTTGGCGTGCGTGAAGTTCGACACCTCGCCGGCGACGAGTACGCCGGGGTAGAACTCCTCCAGCCGGCACTTCACCGAGAGGGTCAGCGCGGACACGGTCATCGGCTTGCGGGCGGCGGGGTCGAGCGTCATCGGCGTCCCGGTACGAGGGCTATGCAGTGGACAGAAATCAACCTATCACTTCGGCGGCGGAACGGCTGGGGTCTTCATTAGCCGTTCCCTCCGGGTTCTCAACGTGTCAGAGGTGTTCGTTCTGGTCCGGGGTGTAGCGGCGGAGCACTTTTGCCGCGACCAGGTCGAAGCTGTGGCACCCACTGTCCATCGCCTCGCGGCACTCCTGCGTGAGTTCAGTCATGCAGGATATGGGGTCGCCGCCCAATTGATCCACCCTCGAAATGAACCAATGGGTTGCCTTAATGCCGGGGCCGGTCTGGTTGGTGGCTTTGACGGAGTGAGTCCGCCAAAATGGCGACACCTCCGCGAGTCGCCGGAGGCGCTTGACACGCCCTTGACGATTGGATGGCAGCAGGTCGGCGCAGACGTTGAACCCGCCGTCGCCGGCGAGCAGGTCGTCCGGCTCGCGCCACTCGCCGTCGTTGTGGAAGGCGAAAACAATGTTGCCTCCGAACATCACGATCTGACTCAAGACGACGACGTAGAAATACTTACCGCTTTCCTGAATCTCCAGAAGGTCGCCGATTCGTTGCCGAATCATGATGTTACCTTAAAGTTCGATCAGGCCTGATCTGGCACCGAGTTCCACATCATCGGCTACGGGCGAACCGAAACCGATCCCACCAGCTAGGCGATACTGGCAAATGCACGCCAACGAACCCCGCCT
>JANXTD010000353.1 GCA_025352585.1 Fimbriiglobus sp. | reverse complement strand
CTACCCGCTCACGGCGGCGACGACGCTCGCGGTCTGCCGGCGCTACGGGCTGTCGGGGCCGGCGTCGGTCGCGGCGGCGCTGCTGTACGCCTTCCAGCCGTACCACTACCTGCGCGGCCAGACGCACTACTTCCTCGCGGCCTACTACATGGTGCCGCCGGCGGTGATGCTGATGCTCGACGTCAGCCGCGGCCGGCTGCCGTTCTACCCCGCCCGCCCCGACGGCACCCGCCGCCTGTCGATGGGCAACCGCGACACGGCAGTCGCGGTGGCGGTGGCGCTGCTGGTCTCCGCCGCGGGGGCGTACTACGCCTTCTTCACCTGCGCACTCCTGGCCGTGGCGGGGCTGTACGGCTGGGTGCGGACGCGCAGCGTGCGGGCGCTGCTGTCGGCGGCCGGCGTCGTGGCCGTCGTCGTGGCGGGCGGGGTGGCCAACCACGCCCCGTCGTTCGCCTACCAGGCCCGCTACGGCCAGAACAGCCGGCCGCACTTGCGCTACGCCGAGGAGACCGAACTCTACGGCCTCAAGATGGCGCAACTGCTGCTGCCGGTCGAGCGGCACAACCCCGTCGCGGTCGGCTCGACGGTGCTGCTCGACCCCGCCGCGTTGCGGTCCGCCTACCAGGCCCCGCTGTTCAAGGACCTGAACGAGGCCGACTGGGACCCGCTGGGCCTCGTCGGGGCGTGCGGCTACCTGGCCCTGCTCGCCGCGGGCTTCCTGCCGGTGCGGCGCGGCGACACGCTCGGCCCGCTGTCGGCGCTGGCCGTGGCCGCGACGCTGTTGGGCACGATCGGCGGCTTCGGGGCGGTGTTCAGCCTCGTGGCGTCGCCGCAGGTGCGCTGCTACAACCGCCTGAGTATTTTCATCGCCTTCGCCGCGGTCTTCGTCGTCTGCTACGCCGCCGACCGGCTCTTCGTCACGCGCCGCCGGCTCCGCGCCCCCGCCTTCGCGGCGCTGACTGCGTTCGGACTCTGGGACCAGACCAACGACGCGTGGTTCCCCGACTTGCGCGCCGCGCAGCCCGGCTACCGGAGTGTCGTCGAGGACCGCGCCGAGGCGGCAGCCAAGTACGCGGCCGACGCGGAGTTCTTCGGCCGCGTCGAGGCGAGAATCCCCGGCGGGATGCTCTTCAACTACCCGTTCGTCGAGTACCCGGAGGCGCGGCCGTACCGCGAGCCGGGGGCGGCGGAGGCGACCAAGGCCTACGACGCGGCGATCGGTTACCTGCACACGGCCGGCCTGCGCTTCAGCTTCGGGGCGATGAAGGGCCGCGAGTGGGACGCCTGGGCGCGCACCGTCAGCGGCAAGGAGCCGGTGCCGCGGCTGCTGGAGCGGCTCACGCTCGTCGGCTTCGAGGGCCTGCTGGTGGACGCCAAGGGGATCGCCCCGAAGCGCTGGCGCGAGCTGAGCCGCGAGCTCGACCAGTACCTCGGCGCGGGGGCGCTGCGCGAGGCGTACCCCGCCCGCCGGCTGCACTTCTACGACCTGCGCGGCTACCGCGAGAGCCTGGTGCGCAACTACGGGTCGGGCGGCTTCGAGGCGCGGGCGCAGGCCGAGCGCGAGGGCCTCGCCGTCCTGTGGCTCACCGGCTTCACGAGCTCCGAGCCGCCCGGCTACGAGGACCGCGCCCGCCTCGGCGGCCCCGAGGGGCTGGCCGTGTTCGTCAACCGCTCCGCGTCGCCGGTGACCGTGACGGTGCGCATGAAGTTCCGCACGACGTTCAAAGGCCCAGCGCGGCTGCGCATCGACGGCGCGCTGGCGTCCCCCGCCGGGGAGGCGTGGGTGGACGACCTGACCATCGGCGGCGAGGACAAGCCGGCCGAGTATTGCCGCGACCTCGTGATCCCGCCCGGCCGCCACGCGGTTCGCTTCCGGTGCCGCTCGCTCGTGCCGGTGCTGCCGAGCGACTCGCGCAACGACCTTTACACGCTCCTCGACTTCCGCACCAGGTGACCGCCTATGACCCGCCGCCGTGACCTCCTCCGCGCCGGCCTGCCCCTCGCCGGCCGCCTGATCGCCTACGCGACCTGCGTGGGCATCGCCTGCGCGTTCCTGTTCGTCGGCCACCGCCTGGAGGGGATCGACCTCAAGGTGCCGATCCTCAGCGCGGGCGACTCGCTGCTGATCGTGCCGATGGTCCAGGCCCAGCACGAGGGCGGCACGCACTGGCTCAACGAGCGCATGGGCGCGCCCGGCCGGCAGGAGCTGTACGACTTCCCCGTCATCGACCACTGGCACTTCGCCGCCATCGCGCTGATCGACCGCGTGGTCGATCACCCCATCGTCGCCATGAACGTCTACTACTTGCTGACGTACCCGCTGGCGGCGTTCTGCGCGATGCTGGCCGGCCGGCTACTGGGGCTGTCGCTGTCGGCCGCCGGCTGCCTGGGGCTGCTGTACGCCTTCCTGCCGTACCACCAGATCCGCGGCTACAGCC
>JANXTD010000333.1 GCA_025352585.1 Fimbriiglobus sp. | reverse complement strand
GCCCGAGGCGGTGTTCGTGAACCGCGGCGACGGCGGCTTCAACGACCCCCTGCCCGCCGACCTGCTGGCCCTCGCCCCGACAGCCACACAAGCCCCGGTGAAGCTCGAAGCCGAGTTGGCCGAACTCGACGACGAGTCCCGCCAGGCCTTCATGGCCGACCTGGGCTTGACCACGTTTAGCCGCGACCGGGTGGTGCGGGACCTGTTTTACGCGATGGGCCGGGAGGTCTTCTTCACGGTCGGCCACGACGAGTGTCGGTCGTGGGCGGTCGATCGCGGCAGCGACGCCGTGGCCGCGGCGGGTGCGATCCACAAGGACCTGAGCGAGCGGTTCGTGCGGGCGAACGTGATCGGCTACGCCGACTTCGAGTCGCACCACTTCTCCGAGAAGGAGTGCAAGCTGAAGGGCCTCGAGCGCACCGAGGGCAAGACGTACGTCGTCAAGGACGCCGACGTGCTGCACATTTTGGCGAGTAGCTGAGCCTCAAATACAATCGCAATTCACTACCGACGCTGAGGACTTTCCGTGGACCATGCCAGTGCGGCAGAGCAGGCGACGATTGACGACTTTCTGGAGCGGCACTTCGGCATTGGCTACTCGCCCGGCGAAGTCGCGCCAGAAGAAACCGCTTTGATTCAAAGCGTTCTGAATTTCGTCGCAAGTAAGTTTGAGCGCTCACGGCATCCGCTAGGCCTGGCGATCGACATGGCTCTACTGGCCCAGCAACTATCTCTTCATGATATCGAGGCCAAGATATCTCGTCAGCAATTGACAAAGAGCGAAATTTTCGAGAGGTACAAACTCACTACGGTTCGGGGGGACACAGACGCTAATACATTGACGTTGACCTTCGACGACGGTGCAGCAACCCACTCGGTTGGCATCAGGAAACTTGAGGAAGACGTGGTTGATCTGTTCTTGGCACTCAAGCGTCCAGGATACCCGAATGCCTATGTCTACAACACCGGTCAATGGCAAAAGTATCAGGACACGCTGCTGCTTCCGGCCTTCAAGCTTTCGGAGGCCGGGCGGCTCAGGCTCTGCGAAAAGCTGATCGATTATGGCCTGTTCCGTTTCACTAAAAGTCGCCCTGTTGGTCGCGAAAAGGCGAGGGTGCGGCTCTTCGAGGAGATCGTCAAGGCCTACCCACGCTCACGCCAAAAGGGCGAGCGTTCCGGCTGCATCCTTCAGGGGATTTCTGCCGGCTACATGAAGGCAGACCGGCCGCACCTCTACCTCATCGTTGACAAGACTCGATCCGGCTCGGCCAAGCAGTTCCGAATCGGAGACATTGACGGGTATGTCGGACTCGATTTGGAGGTTACTGTCGAGGTCAAAGACATGGCACTGACCGGGGCAAATACCCTCGGCGAGGTCGGCGGGTTCTTGCTTAAAGTCGTGGAGAATCGGGTAATGGGCGTTGTGATCGTCGCTGCCGCCGACGAGGAAGCAATTGACATCGTGCGAAGTCATACTGCCGTGACGCTGACGCTAGCTGACATTTTGGACGCCGTCAGTCGTTGGGATTGGCGTAAGCAAGAGGCTGCCGTACAAGGCCTCATCCATTTCCTGGCACACGTTGAGCAGAACCCGGACGCGGTTTCAAGGCTACTCGCGTTTATCCGCGACGCGGACCCGTCCCACGAGTCTTTGCTTCACCTCGAGTGACCGCGACCGACACAGTCAAACTGCCGCGTCCCAGAGTGACAACTGCTTCCCTTGCCGCGGCTTGATCGTGACACATTGCCGACGCGAATTAGCCAATGTGCGGGACGAGTTTGACTGAAACGCCCTCAGGACTTCCCGGCCGATGGCGAGGCCCAGTAGTGGCGGGACGGCGTTGCCAACCTGAAGGTACTGCGACGTGCGCGAGCCGAGGACGACGAAGTCGTCGTCGAACGACTGGAGGCGTAGGCCTTCGCGCACCGTCAGCCCGCGGTGTTGGACCGGGTGCGTCGAGCGGGCCGAAGAGGGCTTGCGCATGTTGGAGGTCACCGCGATGGCCGGCTTGAAACTCGCGAGTCGGGCGTAACTGTTGTGGAAGCCACTCTTCGGCTGGATCGAGTCCGGGATCGACTTGCGGTTCCCGCCGTCGGGGATGTGCTTCAACACCTCGATCAGGCCGCCCTCGTGGTTCGCGGCCTCGTGGTTACTCAATACTTGACAAGTCCCCCGGCGCGCCTTCTGGTACGCCGTCGTTGCCTCGACCGCGTAGTCGGTCTTACGCTCCCGCGACGTAAGCGACGGGAGGTCGAAGATCGCGTCGGCGACCGTGACGTAATTCTGACAAGTCGGGTGAGGAAACTGTGGCTCGGCCAAGCCGTCGAGCCAGCCCAAGAAGACGATACGCTTGCGGAGTTGGGGCACCCCGTAGTCGGCCGCCCGCAGGAGTTCGGCCTTCATGCGGTAGCCGATGCCGTTGAATTCCGCCAGGATGCCGTCCCGCACCCCGCCCTTTTGCATGACGTTCAGCCCCTCGACGTTTTCGATGACGATGTAGGCCGGGCGGACCGCGGCGACGATCCGGTGGAACCCTTGCCACAGGAGGTTCCGCGGGTCGGAGGCGTCCCGCTTGCCGACGGTGCTAAAGCCCTGGCAGGGAGGCCCGCCGACGACCAAATCGATGTCACCGGCGGCCGCCCCGAACTCGGCTTCAACAAGTGCCTGCGTCAACCGCGTGATGTCGGCCTCGAGAGTCTTCACGCCGGGGTGGTTGCGCCGGAACGTAGCCAGGGCTTCGCCCCAAACGTCGACGCCGCCGACCGGAGAAAGCCCAGCCTGTTGCAGCCCGAGGCTCAACCCGCCGATCCCACAAAAAAGGTCGAGGAACCGTGGGGGGCTGTTCATGAGGCCGCTACTTCCAAGATTCAGGCAGTGGCAGTGACTGTGTACACGCGATCATCATAGCAAAGTGTCACGACGCGGTCCACGCAAACCTACGACGGCGTCGATCCACTACCGACGGTCACTATCGTCTACCTTCGTGGTTGCCCGTCACGGAAAGTGTCCGCGCCGCCCCGTAGAATACCCCCACGGGCACGCATCTCCACCGGACGGGGGTCTTCTGCATGGACGGGCTGAAGCACGAGTGCGGCATCGCC
>JANXTD010000330.1 GCA_025352585.1 Fimbriiglobus sp. | reverse complement strand
TCCTGTCGAACGGCCACGCCTCGATGCTGCTCTACTCGCTGCTGTACCTTGCCGGCGTGCGCGAATCGAGCGGCCGCGCGCCGGTCACGCTGGAGCAGATCCGCCGCTTCCGCCAGATCGATAGCGTGACGGCCGGCCACCCGGAGTCGCACTACGCCGCCGGCATCGAGACGACGACGGGGCCGCTCGGCCAGGGCTGCGCCAACGCCGTCGGCATGGCCATCGCGTCGAAGTGGAAGGCGGCCCACTACGGCAAGCCGGGCTACGCCGACCTGTTCGAGCACCACACCTACGCCGTCTGCGGCGACGGCTGCATGATGGAGGGCATCACGTCCGAGGCGGCGTCGCTCGCTGGGCACCTGAAGCTCGACAACTTGTGCTGGATCTACGACGACAACAGCGTGACCATCGACGGCCACACCGCGATCGCGTTCACCGAGGACGTGCCGGCCCGCTTCCGCGCGTACGGCTGGAACGTCCTCCACGTCAGCGACGCCAACGACCTGGCGCAACTCACCGCCGCCTTCGAGACCTTCCGCAAGACGACCGGCCAGCCGACGCTCATCAACGTCAAGTCGGTCATTGGCTACGGCTCGCCGAACCGCGCCAACTCGTCCGACGCCCACGGCGAGCCGCTCGGCGAGGCCGAAGTCAAGCTCACCAAGCACGCCTACAGCTGGCCCGAGGACGCGAAGTTCCTGGTGCCCGAGGGCGTCCTCGAGCACTTCGCCGCTGGCGTCGGCAAGCGCGGCGCGGCGGCCCACGCCGCCTGGGCGGTCAAGTTCGCCGAGTACGCCGGCAAGTTCCCGGAGCTGGCGGCCGAGTTGACCGCGATGGAACAGCAGGACTTGCCGAAGGGCTGGGAGGCCAGCCTGCCGACGTTCCCCGCCGACGCCAAGGGCCTGGCCTCGCGCGAGTCGTCGGGCAAGGTGCTCAACGCCGTCGCCAAGGCGGTCCCGTGGGTCGTCGGCGGCAGCGCCGACCTGGCCAAGTCGAACAAGTCGAAGCTCACCTTCGAGGGGGCCGGCGAGTTCCAGCCGTCCAGCTACGGCGGCCGCAACGTCAACTTCGGCGTCCGCGAGCACGCGATGGGCGCGGTCGTCAACGGCATGGCGTTGTCGAAACTGCGGGCCTACGCCGCCGGCTTCCTGATCTTCTCCGACTACGCCCGCACGCCGATTCGCCTGGCCGCGCTCGAGGAGATCGCCCCGTTCTACGTCTTCACGCACGACTCCATCGGCGTCGGCGAGGACGGCCCGACCCACCAGCCGATCGAGCAGCTCGCCAACTTGCGGGCCGTCCCGCAACTCATCGTGCTGCGGCCGGCCGACGCCAACGAGGTCGTGGAGTCGTACCGCGTCGCGCTGACCTCGAAGCAGCACCCCGTCATTCTGGCGCTGTCGCGGCAGGCGTTGCCGACGATGGACCGCACCAAGTACGCCCCGGTGAGCGGCGTGCAGAAGGGCGGCTACGTCCTGGCGGATGCCGTGCCCGGCACGCCCGAGGTGATCCTGATCGGCACCGGCAGCGAGGTGCCGGTGTGCGTCGAGGCGTTCGAGAAGTTGAAGG
Organism: Fimbriiglobus sp.; assembly: GCA_025352585.1. Taxonomy (GTDB): domain Bacteria; phylum Planctomycetota; class Planctomycetia; order Gemmatales; family Gemmataceae; genus Fimbriiglobus. Next base: position 5,233 of record JANXTD010000330.1, on the reverse strand, counting down.
CCGAGGGCGTCAAGGCCCGCGTCGTCAGTTTGCCGTCGTGGGAACTCTTCGAGCAGCAGTCGAAGGAGTATCGCGACAGCGTGTTGCCGCCCAAGGTGACCGCTAGGGTTTGCGTCGAGATGGCCAGCGCCTTCGGCTGGGAGCGCTACGCCGGCACCACCGGCGCGATCATCGCCATGCGTAGCTTCGGCGCGTCGGCCCCGCTCAAGGACCTGCTCAAGAAGTTCGGCTTCACTTTGGAAGCGGTGATGAAGGCAGCGAAAGAGCAGATGGCGGCGAAGTGATCCACAAGTCGTCGCACGCCTTCTCGTAACTCGCTTCGAGGTCCAGAGGCACGACGAGTTCGTGGTCGAGCCACAGCGGAAGCGTCGGCAGCCTCTCGCCGACGGTCATCGCGTAAGACCACGCCTCCAACTTGGCCCGCCTACCGAGATTGATCCAGCGGCACGACGCGGCGTAGGTCGTCGGGCCGTCGAGCGACATTGTGCGGTCGGGGTGCCCGATGAACTCCATCAGTTGAGCGTACAGGTTGTGCCGATTGATCGTCACGAGATCGACGACGGTGAGGGCGACGCCTTTGCGGAGTAGCGCGGCACACTTCGCCACGAAAATCTCACGCGACTTGGGTCGGTCCTTGTTCGCCGGACTGACGAGTTCGATGGCCGCGACCAGTACCCTGCGACGCTGGAGGTCGAAGATGCGGACTTCGTACTCGTACTCCACGGGCAGTTCCGTCTCCAAGGCGAGTACTGCGGGGCCACCTGTCCACGTCGCCGTGCCGGTGCCGCCGTCGCGATGACTCGCCGCGCCGTTGGACGGGTCATCGCGCGCATCCAGGGCACCGATGTCGATTTCCATCTCAGTGCCGAGGGGAACGCGCGGCTCGGCGATGTACCCAGGCGGCAAGATCGAGCGCAAGCCGAGGACAATCCTCGCCGGCCACATCGCGTGGAAGCTCTCCCACGAAGTCTTCTCGACGACGGGCGGGCGGGCGGAAGTGGTCGCGCAGTGGCATGGCAGACTCCTTCAAGGCGATGACGGGGCCGCGGCGGGGACTTGGTGGGCGACGGCTTGGGCCTGCACGGCCCGGAAAACCGCGTGCATCCGTTGGGATAGCGTGTCTAAGGTGTATAGTGCCGTCGGGAGCGGATCGACCGTGAGTTCGCGCCCGAGCAGCACGCCGAACTGCCACTCGCCTCCGTTGGTGGCGATGCCGTAGACGGGCACGTCCGGCGACTGATTCAGCCGCTGCGCAGCGAGCATCGCCGCGGAGCACTGCCCCCAGGCCCGCTCGAAGTCGTCGAGCTTCGCTTCGGCCACGAGCAAATACGGTACGTCCGGGATCGTCTGACCGTACTCCGACACCTTGCAGACGAAGTAGTCGGGCACGCCAGTGAGGTCGTCGTCGAATGTCAGGCCTTCGTGGCTGAACAGGGCCAGGTCTTTCGAGTACGGCTTCCAGATTTCTCGCAAGATGGGGAAAAGCAAGACTTCCCCAGACCCGATTTCGGATCGGCCGATGGGGAGCATGCGCAGGTTGAACGCCAGTTCCTCGCGGAAGTAGTCACTCAGCGGTGGGGCGGTCGGGTCCGGGGGCAGCATCGGCCCCTGGATGTAGATGAGTTTGTACTTCTTCACCACGTCGTCGACGCGGGTAAAACTGCTAAACGCCATGCGATTCGCCCCCGAGAGTGTCCCTCGGAGTCATGATACCGATCGTCACGCCACGCGGATGGCTCTTGGCCCGCGGATGTCGGCGCGGGTCAGCCCGAGTTGCGCCAGCAGCGGCGTCACGACCTCGTTGAGGTAGATGCGGTCGTCGAAGATGCCCAGCGCCACGATGTCCGCCATGCGCTGCCGGCCGTTGGCCAGCAGCAGGTCGGCCGGCATCGAGAAGGTGTTGATCACCAGGCGGATGCGCTCGAGAGTCGCGGCGCGGTCCTCTTCGAGGTAGATCGACACGAGTTGGCGGAAGAAGCCGCCGTGGGCCGCCTCGTCGATCTGCACGAATTCGAGCACCTGGTCGAGCGCGGGGCACTGGCCGCCGGCAATTTTGCGGAGGTTGCGGTAGTTGACCCGCGTGGCGATTTCTTGCACCATCGTGTAGACGACCGACGCCAGGGGGTCGTCGTATTTGAGGCCCCACTCGCGCTCGAAGACGCTGGTGTCCATCTCGTTCAACTGCCGCTCGGTGCGGTGCTTGCCGCCGAGCATCCAGTCGTTCAGCGCCATCGAGTGCTTCGACTCCTCGTAGCCCCAACTGGCGAGCATCCACGACCGGCCCTTGTTGCCGCGGACTTGCGGGAGCTGCTTCGCCAGGTAGTCGGGCAGGAACAGTTCGACCATGCAAAAGGTCTCGACCACGTCGGCGATGGCGGGGTCGAGGCCGGGGTTGCACTGGTCCCACGGGATGTCTTCGCGGAGGTTCCAGCGCCGCTTCCGCTCCGACACGTCGAAGTAGTCGCGGTAGAGCTTCCAGATCTTCGCCTGCGTCCGCGGGTCTTCCGGCGTCAAGGCAGTCAGCATGGCGAGTCCCAAGGGTGCGGAAGCGTCAGCACGGCAATCAAAACTCGACCGCCGGCAGTGCGTTGGCCTGCGGCCGCGTCACCATCTCGCGCAGCACCGTCTGCGCTAACGCCACATACGCCGCCGACACCGGCGAGTCGGGGTACTTGCGCACGACCGGTTCGCCCGCGTCTCCGGCCGTGGCGACGCGCGGGTCGATCGGCAACTCGCCCAGGAACGGCACCCCGGCCTCGGCCGCGAGCTTGGCCCCGCCGCCGGTGCCGAAGATCGCGTGCTTCTGGCCGTCGGCGCTCGTGAAGTGGCTCATGTTCTCGATGACGCCGAGGACCGGAACGCGGACCTCCTCGAACATCTTGACCCCCTTGCGGGCGTCGATCAGGCTCACTTCCCCCGGCGTCGTCACGATGATCGCGCCGGTGAGCGGGGCCTGCTGCGACAGCGTCAGTTGCGCGTCCCCCGTGCCCGGTGGCAAGTCGATGATCAGGAAGTCGAGTTCGCCCCACGGCACCTGCGCCAGGAACGAGCCGACCGCCTGGGCCACCTTGGGGCCGCGCCAGATGACCGCCTGATTCGGATCGACCAGGAAGCCCATCGACATGAGCTTGATGCCGAACTTCTCCAACGGGAACGGCGTCCGCGTCTGATCGACCTGCCCGAGGCCGAACATCAGCGGCACCGACGGGCCGTAGATGTCGGCGTCCATGAGGCCGACGCGCTGGCCGGCCATCTGGAGGGCGACAGCGAGGTTCGCGGCGACGGTCGATTTGCCGACGCCGCCCTTGCCGCTGGCGACGGCGATGAGGTGCTTGACGCCGGGCAGCGAGAACTTTTGGCCGGGGCCACTAGGCGGGGGCATGGGTGTCCTTCGAGGGTGCGACGGGCTGGCCGAGGTGGCGCAGGGCGTCGAGGGTGAAAATGCCGGCGTCGTGGCCGTCGTTCCAGGTGATCTGGTAGGCGTAGTGGCCGACCGGCTTCATCGCCACCGGCACCGGCAGCCCCGCCGCGACCTCCCGCGCGCTGAGCACGCGGAACGGGTCGGCCGGCTTGGCGCGCTCGTCGTTGCAGCCGGCGCAGGGGCAGTGGTCGCGCAGCTTCTGGAACGGTACGGTCGCGACGAGGCCGTCGGACCACTCGACGCGGAAGGCGACGCCGTCGCGCTTGATGGACAGGGGCAGTAAGTCGGCCGGCATGGAACAATCCCCGCGTCGCGTCGTCGCCACGCGGGGATTATAGGGTTGTCCGCGACCGATGTGGGTGGGCTAGCGCTTGGTGACCATTTGCAGTTGCAGTTGGTCGCCCTTCAAGTCGGCCCCGAAGCCGTAGCCGACGCCGGGCCGCGAGGCGGTCGCGCCCTTCCACGGGAACTTCAAATCCGGCTCGAACGCGAGGATGTCCGCGGAGCCGTCCGGGGTGGCGCGGGCCAATTGCAACTCGATCTTACGCCGGGCGTCTTGCAGGCCGAGGCGACGCGGCGGCAGCGGGATCGCCGTCACCTGGCCCGCGGCGTTGATGACCGCCGAGACCGTCTCCGTCGGCAGAACCACCGGGGCGGTGCGCTGTTGGCTGAGCGTGAGCGGCACCATCACGTCGGCGTTGCCGGCGGCTTTTGTGAGCGCGTCGCCGGTCGCGGCCCAGTCGCCGACGAGCTTGCCGGAGGTGCGGTCGGGCAGCAGCTCGAGCTTGACGTTCTTCACGACGGCGGGGTTCAGCTTGCCGACCTTGATGTCGGCGATGGTGAAGCCGGGGTCGGCGGTGACCGGCCGCTCGAAGCGCGTCTCGCCCTTCTTCGGCAACGGGATCGCCACCGTCGGCGACGTGCTGCGCTTCTCGACTTGCGTACCGCTGTCGGTGACCTTGACGACGACGGACACCGAGCCGATGGGGGCCGCCTTGACCTCGACGTTGGCCTCGCGCTTCACGGCGTTCTTGCCGGTCAAGCCAGTGAGGCGGATCGTCTGACTGCCGGGCTTGTCGAAGACGACGAACTTCTCGAAGGGGCCGGACTGCGTCTCGACGATCAGCGGGTTGTCGCCGCCGATGTCGAAGATCAGGCGGTCGGCGTTCTGCACGTCGCCGGTGATACGGAACCCGGCCGGGGCGACCGCCATGCCGCCGAGCGCATCGACCTTCAGCGCGGTGATCGTTGGGGGCAGCGTGAGCGGCGGCGTGGTCAAATCGACCGGCACCGCCCGCTCGTTCTCCTCCATCATGAAGTTGCGCACGGTCAGCTTGACGGAGTACGTCCCGAGCTTGGCGTAAGTGTGCGTCTGGGCCTGCTGCCCGGCGTCGAACGGGTCGAGAGTGCTGCCGTCGCCGAAGTCCCACCAGCCGCTGTCGCCGCTGGCGTGGTTCGCGCAGGTGACCGTCAACCCCTCCGCCGAGACGGCGAAGTTGGCGACCGGCCGCGTCGGCTTGACGACCTGGTTGACGATGGCGTTGGAATACATGACGACCACCCCGGAGCCGACGCCGAGGAACAGCCCCAGGACGCCCTTGATCCAGCCCCCGACGTGCCCGGTGATCCCTTTTTTGACGACATCGGTACTCATCGCGCACCCTCCGTGGAGTTCCCAACCGCCCGTAGGCCGACCAGGCTACCGCAACGCGGTGACGGCGCGAAGGCGAAGTGCGGCGGTCTTGTTAGCCGGACGCGCAAGCGACGGGAGCAAATCCGGGTGGACGATGCAGTTAGGTGGTGACGGTTTCG
>JANXTD010000329.1 GCA_025352585.1 Fimbriiglobus sp. | reverse complement strand
AGGCGGTCGAACTTCACGCCGGTGATGCCGCGCTGGATGCTCGGCCCGTAGGCCTGAATCGCCGCGGGGAAGTCGTAGCGCTCCGGGTGCTCGCACGGCCCCTCGACGCCGGCCATCGTCCAGAGCTTCGCGCCCCACTGCTTACGCAAGTGCTCGGCTTCGAGGAAGTGGTCGCCGTGGGCGTGCGTCACGAACACCGCGTCGATGCCCTTCAGGCCGAGGCGCTCGCGCATCCCGGTCAGGGCGGCGTCGAGGAACGCCGGGTCGAAGAGGCCGCAATCGACGACCAAGCCGCGGCCGCTGTCGGCGATCAGGACGGTGAAGTTCGGCCAGTAACTCGGCCCCTTGAACTTGAACAGGTGCGGCGTGACCCGCCAGACGTGCGGCACGGCACTCGGCGTCGAGACGCGGTCCTGGTCGGCGGCGGCAAACGTCGGTTGCTCCCAGCCGCGCAGCATCAGCGGCACGACGGCTTTGAGCTTGTCGCCGTAGCGGGCCAACTCGGCCGCGGGGTTCTTGACCTCCGGGCCGTGGCTCGGCAGCAATAGTGTCGGCGTAAAGCGGGCGACCAGCGCCGCGGCGGCGTGCAGGGCGTAGAGGCCGGCGGCGAACCCGTAGTCCCACTCGGTGTCGAACCAGGTGTGCATCTTGGCCCCGCTGACCATCACGTCGCCGGAGAACGCGAGCCAGCCGGCGGGGGTCTTGAGCAGGTACGACATCGCGCCGGGGCTGTTGCCGCGGGTGTCGACGCACCAGAACTCCCGGCCACGCCAGGCGAACGTGTCCATCGTCGTAAAGCCGCGGTCGAGCTTGACGGGCCGCACCGGCGGGCGGACGTAGCTCGCGCCGTGGACGGTGAAGGGGTCGCCGAGGGTGACCTTGGCCTTGCGGAAGTCGGCCGGCCGCTCGAACAGCGCCCGCTCCACTTCGGGGCCGGCGACCTTGGCCCCGGCGGGGGCGTGCTTGTGCCAGCCTTGCAGTTGCTCTCGGTGGTGGTGCGTGAACAGCACCCACTCGACGCGCTTCACGCCCAGCGCCGCGAGTTCGCCCACGACGGAGCCGTCGCCGAAGTCGATGAGGAGTGCGGCGTCGCCGTCGCGCACGACGTAGGCGTTGCAGGTGTCGGTGACGCGGAACACGCCGGGGGCGACTTCGGTGGACGGCATGGCGACGTGTCCTGCTCTACTCAGTCGGGAACGGGACGAACAGCTTGTCGGGTCGCGGCTCGGGGCGTGGGAACACTTCCTCGTCCAGTTCGTCGCGCAGGTAGCGCACCAGCAACTCGCCGATGCCGAACGGGAACTCGGTGGTCGCGGTGTCGCGGCTGTCGTTCTCGACGATCGGCCAGTCGTCGGGGTGGCCGCCCGTGCGCCAGTAAAGTTTATCGCCCCCCGAGGTGTAAGCGAACGGGAACAGCCCGCCCGGCTCGGGGTACAGTAGGTACGGGAACTCCTCGGCCCGCTGCTCGGCCGTGAGGTCGCTGAGGACGCCCCGATCCCCGTCCAGAATTTCCCACGGAACGGACTCCAGGGCCAAGTGCCGGTTGATCGCTCCGGGCACGTACAAGATAATCCAGTCCAGCCAGACGCCCGGCCCGTAGCACGTCACGATCTGCTTGAAGTCGTTCGGCAACTTCATGCCCATCGATTCCTCGACCCGTGGCCAAGTCCAGCCCTGGGCCGTGTAACCGGTCGGCGGGGCGAGCGCGTTGAGGGACTCGATTGACACGGTGGTCGCCCTCTGGTCGCTGACAGGGGAACTCCGGGCGCTGACGCTTCCGGCTCGCCGGTCAGACGCCGGCGGTGATCTCGGTCAGCGCCGCGGCCACGGCGTCGATGTCGTCGGTCGTGTTGAACGGGCCGGGGCTGACGCGGACTAGGCCGTCGGGGAAGCTGCCGTAGGCGCGGTGCAGGTACGGGGCACAGTGCAGCCCCGGACGCACGGCCACGGCGAACGACTGGTCCAATATGCCGCCGAGTTCGGACGCCGACAGGGTGTCGTGGCGAAACGCCAGCGTGCCGACGCGCCGGGCGGAGTCGGCGTGGCCGAAGATTTCGTAACCGGCGGGGGCGATCTGGTGCCGCAGGCGGTCGCACAACTCGACCTCGTGCCGGCGAATCGCGTCGGGCGTGCGCTCCTCGACGAAGTCGATGCCGGCGGTCATGCCCACAACGCCCAGGATGTTCGGCGTGCCGCCTTCGAGGAAGTACGGGTAGAGCTTCGGCTGCGTCGGCGTCGAGGAGTCGCCGCCGGTGCCGCCCTCACGCCAGGCCCGCGGCTGCACGCGCGGGGCGACGTACAACCCACCGGTGCCGGTCGGGCCGAACAGCCCCTTGTGGCCGGGGAAGGCGAGTAAGTCGATGCGCATCGCCTGCACGTCGATCGGCACGACGCCAATGGTCTGGGCCGCGTCCACGAGGAAAATGACCTCCTCGTACTCGCGCAGCATCGCGCCGACCTCGCCGACCGGCTGCACGGTGCCCAGCACGTTGCTGCCGTGGGTCATGGCGACCATGCGCGTCTTCGGCGTGATCGCCTTGCGGATGGCGTCGGGGTCGACGGTGCCGCCGGCGTCGGCCTCGACGCGGGTCAGCGTGATCGTCCCGGCGTCGGCCATCGCTTGCAAGGGGCGGCTAACGGAGTTGTGTTCGAGCACCGTCGTGATCACGTGGTCGCCGGGGTTGATGGTCCCCTTCATGGCCATGTTGAGCGCGTCGGTGCCGTTGAGTGCGAAGACGATCCGGTCGGGGGTCTTGCCGTTGACCAGGCGGTTGAGGCGGTGGCGGCCCTCGTCGAGCGCGTGCTCGGCGGCGAGCGCCATCTTGTGCCCCGCGCGTCCGGGGTTGGCAAGCGAGGTCCGGGCGAAGCGGTCCATCGCCAGGTAGACTTGCTCCGGCTTGGGGAACGTCGTGGCGGCGTTGTCGAGGTAGATCACGGCAGGAACTCTGTGACGCGGATCGAGCCGAACACCTCGCCGCGCAAAGTCAGCGGCACCTCGGCGTCGGCTTCGAGGACCATTGTACGCCGGTAGCCGGGCTTCTTCCCGCCGCGCGGCAGGGTGTGGACGTGCAACCGCCGCGCGGCGAGATCGACCACCCAGTACTCGGGGATTTTGGCCGCGGCGTAGAGCGCGAGCTTGACGCCAAGGTCGAACGCGAGCGTGGTCTCGGACACCTCCACGACCAGGGCGATTTGGTTCGGCGTGGGGTGGGCGTTGTCGTAAGCCGCGAACTCGCCTTGGGCGACGACGAAGTCCGGCTGCGGCAGGCTGTCGTCCGACAGGGCGACAGGGACTTGGCACCTCACGAGCCAACCGTCCGGGCACCGCCGCGAAAGTAGGTACATGAGTCTCGTGGTGACGGAGGCGTGGGGCGGTTTGATCGGGGCCTTCCGGGTGATGAGGCCGTGGATCAACTCCAGCTTGTCGTCGGGGGCGAAGAGGCCGTGGCGGTCCATCGCCTCGAACTGATCGGCCGAGAGGCGGTAGGCGTAGGCCGCCGTCGCGGCGCGGGCCACGGCGATTTCC
>JANXTD010000271.1 GCA_025352585.1 Fimbriiglobus sp. | reverse complement strand
CCCCTACGGCCTGGCGCTGGAGCACTACGATGTCATCGGCGGCTGGCGGGAGCGCTACCGCCTTAACGGTGAGCCGAAGAAAATTGCCCAGGGCAAGGAGACGGTCCTGGAGCCGTCGGTCGTGATCCCCAGCGGGGTCAGCAGCAGCTACCCCAAGAGGATCCGACTCGGCTCCAAGGTCGATGCCACCGGCGAGTTGGACGACGGCCGGACGTTCGACGACGTGGCCGGCCTCCAGGCGCTTTTGATCAAAGACCAAGACGTGCTCGCGCGGAACCTCTTGCGTCAACTGACCGTCTACGCCACGGGGGCGGGCAACCGCTTCTCCGACCGCGACGCGGTCGAGGCCGCAATCGCCCGCACCCGCCCCGGCGGCCACGGTCTCCGCGACCTGCTGCACGAGGTCGTCCAGAGTGAAGCGTTCCGCCGCGCGGGGCCGGCGAGTGGTGCGCCGTAATCGGTCCGCCGGTCAATCGCCAACGTGTTGAGGTCGTGAGTTCGCGTCGATACAGCCTTGCAGTCTACCTGGTCCCTCTTCGGAGCTTCGCCATGCAACTCTCTCGTCGAATGTTCCTCCGCGCCTCGGGCGTTTCGCTGTCGCTGCCACTGTTGGAAGCGATGCGGCCGGCCTTCGGCGGGGAGTCGCCCGCCGGGAAGCCCGACGAGACGCCCCGGCGGATGGTCGCCGTCTGCACCAACCTCGGCGTGCTCGAACGCCACTTCGTCCCCAAGAAGGCCGGGGCCGGTTACGAGCTGACGCCCTACCTCCAGCCGCTCAGTGACGTGCGCGACCAAGTCACCGTCATCTCCGGCAGTTCGCACCCGGACGTGACCGGCGGCCACTCGGCCGAGGCCGCGTTCCTCACCGCAGCGCCCCACCCCGGTGCGGCGTCGTTCCGGAACACGATCTCGCTCGACCAGTACGCCGCGGAGCGCGTCGGCTCGCGGACGCGCTTCTCGTCGCTCTCCCTCGTCGTCGCGCAAAACGGCAACCAGTCGCTGTCGTTCACGTCCGACGGCGTGATGCTGCCCGCGGAGCGCAGCCCGGCCCAGGTCTTCCGCACCCTCTTCGTCGAAGGCGACAAAGCGGCCGTCGAACGCCAGGTCGAGCAGTTGCGCGTCGGCCGGAGCATCCTCGACACGGTCGGCGAGCGGGCGAAGTCGCTGCAAAAGTCGCTGGGGAACGCCGACCGCGACCGGCTCGACCAGTACTTCTCCTCGGTCCGCGAAGTCGAGCGTCGCCTCCAGACCGCCCAGGAGTGGGAGAAGAAGCCCAAGCCCAAGGTGGATTCGCCGCCGCCGCGCGACGGCGAGTACCTCCTGGAACGGCTCGGGGCGATGTACGACCTGATCCGCCTCGCGCTGGTCACCGACTCCACCCGGATCGTCACGCTGATGGTCAAGACGGACGGCTTCGGGGCCCACGTCCCCGGCGTCTCCGACGAGAGCCACAACTTGTCGCACCACGTCGGCCGGCCCGACAAGCTGGACCAACTCCGCAACCTCGAACTGGCCCAGTTCGTCGAGCTCGCGAAGTTGCTCAAGGGCCTCGGCGCGGCGAAGGAGGGCGGCGCGTCGCTTCTCGACCGGACCAGCGTCCTGTACGGCAGCAACCTCGGCAACGGCAACAACCACGACAACAAGAACCTCCCGATCCTCCTCGCCGGCGGCGGCTTCAAGCACGGCCAACACTTGGCCTTCGACAAGGAGAATAACTACCCGCTGCCCAACTTGTTCGTCAGCATGCTCCAACGCCTCGGCATCGAGTCCGACAAGTTCGCCGGGGCCACCGGGACCATGCGGGGGTTGGAAACGAAGTGACGCGTCCCAGCGGGGCTGTCGCCGTTCCGTTGCCCTCCCCTGCGGCCGGCGCGAGGGTGGCGGGTAGAAGTTCCCGCACCTGTTCGGGGACTTCCGCGAAACCCGGCCCGCAACCCCCGCCTGTCGCAGAACGCCTTCGCACTACGTTCGGCGGCGCACGCAGGCCGGAGTCGAGGGTGTCCCTTCGCGGAGGTCGGTTCCAAGCCGATCCGCCCAACACACGCCCGCTTGATATCGCCGCCAACCCTATTTCGAGCAGTAGTTACGGCGGCGTTGCGGCACCAGCCCAACACCGACGGCCCCAACTCTACACACTCGCCGCGGCGAGACTGTCGTCGGCATTTGCCCATCCGCCTGAGTCAAGGGGCCGCTGCGACGGCGACGCGGAAGCAGGCCTCGGCGCCGGACCCGTCGTCGTGGTGCCGGAGTGGCACCCCCAGCCAGCCGCGGAAGCTCGCCAGCTCGTTCGGCTTGAAGCCCAGGCCCGGCGGGCGAGTCGCACCGTGCCGTAAAACGCCAGGGCCGGGGCGGGCAGTCCGGAGGCCGCGCAGCAGGCCGCGGGCACCCGCCGGTCGAACGGCGCGGTGTGGGCCGCGAGCGCGTCCGCGCACTCGGGCAGGGGCGAGGCCCGACTTTGCACACCATAGCCCTTTTATGAGAGCTATGGTGTGCAGCCCGTTCTTATGGTGTGCAGGTCAGGGGCTTGGCGGCCGGGGCGGCTTTTAGCCCGATGCAAGCCGGGTCGATGCCTCGCTCGTGGATGGCCGACACCACGCAGCAGGTGTTGTGGCAGACGAACTTCGCCAGCACCTCGTTTCTCATCGCCGTGTCGGTCTTCGCCTTCACGGAGTCGCCGAACTTCCGCTTGACCATGCTGAACGTCGATTCCACCATAGCTCCGGCGGTGGTAGTGCTCCAGGAACTCCTCGCGGTGCAGGTGGAAGTAGTGGAACGCCTTGCCGTACAGGCCGCCCACGCCCCCGGTGGCGTTCGCCCGGAACGGGGCGTAGAGCGTTGCCCCGATGCGGTCCACGGCTTCAAAGTTGGCTCTGCTGGGGTACGCCTTGTCGGCCACGACCTCCTTGACGTTGAACGCCCTGGCCGTCGCCTCGACTAGTGGCGGCAGGCGCGGCGAGTCGCTGCTGTCCTTGTGCAGCACCTCCGCCGCGGCGATGACGTTGGTCCGCGTGCCGCATCAGACGTGGGCCTTGACCCAGGCGATCTCCGCCCGCGGCGTGCCGTACTTCTCGTCGAACCACTTCACGAACCGGCTACCGCCGAACCCCGTCGCACGACCTCGGCGCGGGGCTGTGCCGCGAGCAGGCGGTCGTCCACGGGCTGCTCGAACTCTTGCAGCGTGATGGCAACACGGTGTCGTTCCGGGCGCTGGATCAGGGCACCGTGATCGACCGCGGCGACGGCCTCGACCCCGCGACGGCGGGGCTGCTGCACCGCCTGCGAGCGGCGGGACTGAACGTCCCGGTCAAGCTCGCGGCGGCCGACTTCGGCACGGTCAACGTCTACGTCGTCGGCGGCGACTTGGGCGAGCTGGGCTTCCCGAAGATGCTCTCGGCGTGCGGCGAGGCGGCCCACCCCGACCGCAACATCGCCGTGCGCAAGGCCCAGTTGGAGTACGCCGCGGCCCGCAGTCGCAAGGCGTTCATGCACGGCCCGCTCGACCGGGTCGCCGCCGTCGCCCCGCCCGGTCACCTCGACGCCTACCTGGCCAAGTTCACGACCGCCGGTGAGGAACCCCGCGCCCTCGACGCGATGACCGGCTGGCTGACGAAGTCCGCCGGCGACCTGCGCGGCCTGCTCGCCAACACGGTGTTCGCGGACCGCCGGCACGTCGAGATGGGCGACCTGCCGACGGCCGACCCCGCCGCCGTGGCCGACCCGCGCGACCGCTGCCGGGTGGTGGCCGACGCCCTGACCGCCGGCGGCTGCGACATCCTCGCCCTCGACTTCTCCCCGCCGGGCGGTGCCGTGTTCGCGACCAAGGTCGTCGTCGCCGGGCTGCAGTGCGAGACGATGAGTTACTACCGGATCGGTGAATGCGGCGTCCGCCGGCTGCTGGTGCGCGGCGACGAGTTCGTGGGATTGGGGAGAGGCCCGACGGGGTCGCGGCTGGTGCGCCTAACAATGGAGGCGGAGTCGTGGCTACTCGGCCCGGCATGGCTCAACCCGGCAGCCGTGGACGCGAGCGTCGACCCGCTGTAACCCGATGTACCGCGAGCCGAACAGCCACGCGGCGCAGTTGGAGTTGAAGCGACGCGGGTCAGCTCTTCTGGAGCTGGCCTCTGTGAGGCCGGACACACTACCCCGTGGCGATTATCCCCCGCCTGTGAGCGGGTCCGGCCTCACAGAGGCCGGCTCCAGAAGACGGCCGGTTCGCCCTGGCCCACCGCTTGAGGAGACCCCCCGATGCGCGTCTACTTCCTGTCCCGCAGGTACTTCTCCGCCATCTCCGGCATGAGCGTCTACGCCCTGAACCTGCTGCGCGAACTCGTCGCGGCGGGCCACGACGTGACGACGGTCTCGCAGTACCGTGCCGACCCGGATGGGGCCGGCGTCTCCGGCGGCGGGCCGCCCCCGAAAGTCCCCGGCGTCCAGGTCTTGGGCCTCGAAGCCCGCGGCGAGGCGCTCGCCGGCGCGGGCCGGCCGACTTCGAGGCCGACATCGAGCAGGTGGTGACCGTGACCGAGTGTCGCCACGCCATTCGACCGTTCGACCTGGTCCACGCCCAGTACGGCTACCCCACCGGCCTCGCCGAGCTTGAGGCGGGCCGGCGGCTGGGGTCGCCGACGGTCGTGAGCATCCAGGGCGGCGACGGCCACTGGGTTGGCGGCTGTTGCGCGACCCACCGCGGCGCGATGCGCGCGGTGCCGCTGCACGCCGACGCCGTGCTCATCGGCAGCGAGTCGTTCGCCGGCGAGGTCGTCGGGAACCTGGGCGTGCCGACCCCCGCTGCCGCTTCCGGACCGCCCCCATCTGCTCTTGACTGACCTCCCGCCAAGACGCAAAGGCGCCAAGGGAAAACCCAAACTTTAGATTTTGTCTTCTCGAACTTCGCGCCTTTGCGTCTTGGCGGGAGGTCGTTTGATGCCCAACGCCCTGTTCCTGTCGCCCCACCTCGGCGACGTGGCGTTCTCGTGCGGCGGCACGCTGTCGAACCTGGCCGCGGCCGGGTGGCGCGGCGGCCTCGCCACGGCGTTCACCCGGCCGGTGCCGAACCCGACGGGCTTCGCGCTGAAGTGCCAGACCGACAAGGGGCTGTCCGCCGAAGTCGATTACTTGGCCGTGCGACGGGCTGAGGAGGCCGACTTCGGCCGGGCCGTCGGGGCCGCCGAAGTCCTCTGGCTCAACTTCCCGGAGGCCCCGCACCGCGGCTACGACTCGCCCGCCGAACTGTTCGCCGGGGTCAAGCCGGGCGACGACATCGGCGACGCGCTCGCCGGAACGGCTGCGCGGCGTACCGGACCCAACTCGGCTTCCAGTTCGGCGGCGAGGCCGCGATGCGCGATGCCCTGACCGCGTTCGCGGACCGTGAGGGTGCCGCCGCCGGGATTGCCGGGGCGGCGGAGCGCTTCCGGGGGCGACCAGTCTTCCTCACGGGAAGCGGACGACCCGTCACGAGTCCCCGTGACCTTGGAGCGGCGTCCGGGCGACGGGGCCTGGCGCGTCGGCCGACGCTTGAGGATGTGGAACACATTGCGGGACTCGAGGCGTCCGGCGAGGGCCACTCGCCTGAGGAAAAACCAGCCGCCGAGAGCCCCGCTCGCTCGTCAAAGTACCGGCTTACGCCATCCCTGCCCACTTGAACCCCCGCCGAAGCCGACCGACTCGCCCGCCCCGACGCCGTGAACGGCACGCGCTGATTCTCGTTGAGGATCTCCGGACGGCCCCGCGCCTGCGACTCCTCCAACACCGCAGGACTCGCCTCCAGTTCAACGCCTCCCCCGGCGAACTCGCGAGCGTGGCCAACTTCCGGACCTCCAGGAGCGGACTCCCCGTGTGTCAGCGCCCACGTCGCGGTCCCGTCGGGCGTGGGCGCGCGGTCGGCGTGCGGAGCGGGTTCTTGCGGCGGCGAGACGTGGCGACTCCTGGGCGCATCGAGATGATCGACAACAGCCTCCAACCGAAGCCAGCCGCCGCATTCAGTGGCTGCAAATTCGAGGCGGTACATCCCGACGGCCCCCACTCTGAATGTCAAAGCTACCCCCACTCCATAATTAGGCCTGGCTGCTCGCCACAGGCCCGGTCTGAAAATCGTGTCACACCCGAGCAATGTCATTACTGCAGGCGCTATTTCGCTTGAGTGCGGGGTCCCTTCAGGCCGCCGTGGGCGAATAGGCTGGGCGCGTTGCCGGAAACGATGGAGAAGCCCATGTCCCGCTTATGGCTCGACGAACTGCGCCGCCGGTACTTCGGCCCCACCGCCCCCCGGCCCCGACACGGCCGGACGTTTCGGCTGCGGTTGGTCCCGCTCGAGGACCGCGTCACGCCGACGACCCTGGCGGTCGATGTCAACGGCGACGGCCGCCTGGACGAGGTGGCCGCGGACACCTCCGGCAGCCTCGACCAGGGCCGAATCGGCACTGGTGGGCACAACAGTAACGTCAAAAACACCGTCGATGTGAGGTTGCGGCAGGCCGACGGGAGCTTGGCGGTCGCCGCCACCTACTTCCTCGGTGCCCCCGTCACGTCGGTCGCGGTGGCGGACCTGAACGGGGACGGCCGGCCGGAAATCGTCGCCGCGACCCAGAACGGGCTCGTCCGCATCCTCCCGAACGCCGGTGGCGGGTCGTTCGGAGGCCCGCAGTCCTTCCGCGTCGGAGACGGCCCGTCGAGCATCTACCTCGATTTCGCCGGGGCCGTCGGGGTCGGCGACTTCAACCTCGACGGCACACCGGACATCGCGGTCGCCTCGGACGGATCGACTTCTCGGTCCGGGTTCTACGGGTCCAGTGTGCAGGTCTGGCTCGGGATCGGTAACGGCACCTTCGCCCTCGGCCTCTCGGAAGACCTGGGCCTCGTTAACTATCGCCCGACGATCCCCGACGTGTCCATGGCCGACGCCAACGACGACGGGCTGCCCGAACATCGGGGGGAAGCTCCTCGGCGTGGCGGGCACCACACCGCTGGCGGACCTCGCGACCCTCAACTCCGGGATCACCTCCTTCAGTCCAAGCCACGGGCCGACCGCCGGGGGGACGCTGCTGACGATCGTCGGGAGCGACTTCGACCTCGGTCCGCCGTCGGTGACGCTCGGCGGCCGGCCCGCCACCATCGTGTCCGTCAGCGCGAACACCTTGGTCGTGACCGTCCCGCCAGGGGTCGGACAGGGCCTCCGGCTGACGGTCGCGTCCAGCGCTCAGGCGGCGACCAGCGGCGGCTTCCGCTACGACCTGCCGTCCGTGACCGGCGTCAACCCGGCGGCCGGCGCGCCGGCCGGGGGGAATCTGGTCACGATCACCGGGACGAACTTCTCCCCGGTCAAGCTGCTCAACGCCGTCACGATCGGCGGCGGGGCGGCGGCGGTGGTGAGCGCGAAGTCCGACGGGACGCAACTGGTCATCGTCTCCCCGGCCGGGACGGGACTGGGCCGGGACGTGGTGGTGACAGTCGGGGGCCAGTCGTTCACGGCCGCCACGAAGTACGACTTCTACAACGCGCCGGCCGCCGCGGACCTGAACGGCGACGGCCTGGTTGACAGGATCGGCACCGACCCTCACGGCTGGCTGAACGTCTCCGTGAGCAGGCGTGACGGCACGTTCGCGCGGCCCCAAACTTTCCAGGTCGGGTACGAGACTGCCTTATCTCTGCGCGA
The DNA here is from genome assembly GCA_025352585.1 of Fimbriiglobus sp. Classification (GTDB taxonomy): domain Bacteria; phylum Planctomycetota; class Planctomycetia; order Gemmatales; family Gemmataceae; genus Fimbriiglobus. The sequence goes on along the minus strand of JANXTD010000271.1, from coordinate 148 downwards.
CTGGAAAGGGTCCGTCTCGGTCGGGGACGTGAACCTCGACGGTTTCAACGACATCGTCGTCGCTTCGCGGTTCAGCCGGCGCGGTTACAATTACGTGGACGTGCTTTACGGCCTCGGCGACGGCACTTTCGTCGATGGCCCCTACTAC
>JANXTD010000725.1 GCA_025352585.1 Fimbriiglobus sp. | reverse complement strand
GCGGGGTTGAGCATCTTGGCCGTCTCGGCCATGAACAGCACGCCGCAGAAGACGATCACCGGCGTATCGACCTTCGTGGCTTCGCGGGCGAGCTTGAGGCTGTCGCCGGTGATGTCGGCGAGTTCCTGGACCTCGCCTTCCTGGTAGTAGTGCGCGAGAATCGTCGCGCCGATCGACTTCTTCAAGTCGAGGATTTCGGCGGCGACATCGTCCAGTACAACGGGCATCGTGAAACTCCCTTGTTTTTCGCGTGGCGGAGGGGGAACCCACACTCGTCTGGTCCGGGGCATTCTATGGGGGCGTCGGGCTACACTTCAACGGCGCTCCGTCGCATAATGGCCCGATGGACCTGCCCGCCCCGCCGAACCCCGCCCCGCCTCCGGTCGCCCCGGCCGACGTGCTGCGCTGGTGCGCCGCGGCGGCCCCGGAGCTGTGGTTCCCCTCGGCGGCGGTGGCCACCCACGGCGTCCCGCGCGACGCCTTCCACGAGCCGCTGCGGCTGTTGCGCCTGGCCGAACTGGTGGCCGTCGCCGACTGGGTGGCCGGCCGCGGCCAGGGCTACCGGCTGACCGCGGCCGGCGAGGAGGCGGCGCGCGCCGGCAGCGCGGTGCCGCTCGACGGGCCGAAGCCCGACCCCACGCCGGCCGGCCCCGCGCCGCTCTCGGGCTTGAGCCTCAACGACCGCGGCCTGATGACGGCCGAGGCGTTCCTGAACCCGCGCGCCGCCGTCATCTCGCCGGCGCTGATCCTCCTCGGCCTGGCCTGGTACGCCGCCGGGGTCGTCGTCGCCCGCCGGCTCGGCGTGCCGGCGCTGACGTACCTGCGCGACGGCGACGCGCGCGTGCTGTTGGGCCTCGGGGCGCTGCGGGGCCAGGAACTGCTCGACGGCGAGTGGTGGCGGCTGCTCACCGCCGGCTTCGTGCACGTCGGGGCCGTCCACCTGTTCGTGAACCTGTTCTCGCTGGGCGTGCTGGGGCCGCTCGCCGAGGGGCTGTGGGGCCGCAAGCGCTTCGTCGTCTTGTACCTCCTCTCGGGCCTCGGCGCGGCGTGCGTAGCCGTGCTGGTCAACCCGGACGCCGTCACGGCGGCGGCGGCGGGGTCGGTCTGGGGCACGCAGGCGGCGGTGCTGCTGTGGCTGGCGCGCTTCCGCGAGTACCTGCCGCCGGCGCTGCTGGGCGAGTGGCTGCGCTGGATGCTGCTCGTCGCCGCCGTCAACGCGGTCGTCAGCCTGACGCCCTCGGTGAGCTGGCAGGGCCACGCCGCCGGCGCGGTCGTCGGCTTCGCCGCGGCGGTGCTGCTCGACTGGGCGCGGTGGGGCACCGGCCGCGTCCGCTACGCCGCCGGCGTCGTGGGGCTGGTCGCGCTGACCGCGGGCCTGCTGGGCGGCCTGTGGCTCGGCAGCGAGTCGTTGGGCGAGTGGAAGGCGTTGCGCCTGAAGGCGACGCCGCCGGCGCATTCCCGCTGAGCCGCCGACCGCCTACACCGTCGTGATCACCCTCACGTTGGCGAGCACGTCGCGGACCACGTCGGCCGTCGTGCGGCCCTCGATCTCGGCCTCGGGGCGCAGGATCACGCGGTGGCCCAGCACGCCGTAGGCGACCGCCTGCACGTCCTCGTGCGTGAAGTAGTGGCGGCCCTTCAGCGCGGCCCTGGCGCGGGCGCAACGTAACAGCGCGAGCGAGGCGCGGGGGCTGGCCCCGAGCGACACGTCGGGGTGACGGCGACTCACCTCGGCGAGTTCGACGATGTAACGGTACAAAGCGTCGGTGCCGAAGATCGACGAGAGCTTCGCCTGCAAGCCCAGGATGATTTCGGGCGTGAACAGCGGGCCGGGGTCGGCGGGGGGGCCGCCGTGGAGTTGCAGCATCCGCACCTCCTGGTCGAAGCCGGGGTAGCTCATCTCCACGCGCAACAGGAAGCGGTCGAGCTGCGCCTCGGGCAGCCGGTAGACGCCCTCCTGCTCGATCGGGTTCTGCGTGGCGAGCACGAGGAACGGCTTGGGCAGCGTGATCGTCTGGCCATCGACGGTCACCTGGCCCTCTTGCATCGCTTCGAGCAACGCCGACTGCGTCTTGGCGGGGGCGCGGTTGATCTCGTCGGCGAGCAGCACCTGGCAGAAGATCGGGCCGCGGCGCAGCACGAAGTCGTTGGTGCCGCGGTCGAACACCGACGTGCCGGTCACGTCCGACGGCATCAGGTCGGGGGTGAACTGGACGCGCTGGTACTGGCACCCCAGCAGCTTCGAGAAGACCTTCGACAGAGTTGTTTTGGCGACGCCGGGGACGCCTTCGAGGAGGACGTGGCCGCCGGCGAGCATCGCGGTGAGGAGTTGCTCCGTGACCGCCTCGGCCCCGACGACGACGCGGGCGACCTGCTCGGTCGTGCGGCGGGCGATGTCGCCGGCCTCGCGGGCCAGTTCGCGCGCGGCGGAGTCCGGGGCGCTCGGGCCGTCGGGGCCGGGGGCGGGGAGTAGGCCGACGGGCAGTGCACTCTTCGCGGTCATGCGGGTTCCTTCGGCTCGGCGAACCGCCAGTCGCCGGCCTCGTGGGCGGCCTGCGCGGCGTGGATCGACGGTTCTAGCTGCTTCCAGCGGCTGTAGGGCACGGCGTGCCGCCCGGCCCGCGCCCTGCGCCCGGTGGCCGGCGCGGCGAAGGCGACCCCCCACAGGATATTGAGGTCCGCCCGCAAGGGCTTGTCCGGCACCCCCGGCCGCACGCGGATTTCCGGCAACGACGCCTCAGACGACGCCCCGCACGCCGCGAACCAGTCGCGCAGGTACTCCGCGACCAGCCCGCCGTAGTCGCCGCCGTGCAGCGCCTCGTCGCGCTGCCGGGCGGCCGCGTCCGGGCCGGCGGGGCGGGCCGGGTCGCGCGCCACCGGCGTGTAGTCGGGGGCGTGCTTGGCCGCCAGCAGCCGGCGCAAGGCCAGCGCCAGGGCCAGCGCCGCGAGGCCCACGCCGAGAGCCTTGAGGACTTTGCGCAGGCGGTCCGGCTCGCCCTGCACGTCGCCGACGGCCAGGCGGTTGAAGGCGTTGTTCGCCTCCAGCTTGCCCAGCGACTCGTTGGCGAGCTGGGTGAGCTTGGCCTGGACGGCGGGGTCGAGGAAGTCGGGCAGCGGCGGGGTCGGCGGGGGCACCGCGAAGCTCACCGCGTCGAAGCGGCGCACCGGGGTGCCGTCGTACACCAGCAGGCACGCCTTGCGGCCGCCCCCCGCCGACAGCCAGACGACGAC
>JANXTD010000256.1 GCA_025352585.1 Fimbriiglobus sp. | reverse complement strand
CAGCGAGGGTCGAACGGTCTCCGACGTTGCCGTAAGCCTTGACCGAACCGTCAACGGCGAAAAGCGTTGTCAAAGACCGTTCGACCCTCGCTGGCGCGTCGGGCTAACAAAACCCTTGGCTCGCCAGTCGGTCTTCGCTATAGTGAACTCGCGTTCAGTCAACCTCCAGTGAGCCACACCGCATGGCGGGCACCGTCCACGTCGTCTCGATCGCCGAGGAGGCCCGCAGTCGCTTCCTGCGCTACATGGTGTCGGTCGTCAAGGGCCGGGCATTGCCGGACGTGCGCGACGGCCTGAAGCCGGTCCACCGCCGTATTTTGTTTTCGATGTACCACGACGCCCACCTGACCTTCGATCGCAAGGCGACCAAGTGCGCCAAGATCGTCGGCGAGGTGATGGGCAACTACCACCCGCACGGCGACAACGCCCTCTACGAGGCGCTGGTCCGCATGGCGCAGTCGTGGGTCTTGCGGCTGCCGCTGATCCACGGCGAGGGCAACTTCGGCAGCGTCGATGGCGACCCGCCCGCGGCCTACCGATACACCGAAGCCAAGCTCGCCAAGGCGGCCGAAAGCCTGCTGACCGAACTCGACTCGGAGACGGTCGAGACCGTCGCCAACTACGACGGGACCCGCCGCGAGCCGGTGGTGCTGCCGGCGCAATTTCCGAACCTGCTCGTCAACGGCTCGGCGGGGATTGCCGTCGGCCTGGCGACCAACATCCCGCCGCACAACTTGGGCGAGGTGCTGAAAGCGTGCGTGTTGCTAATTGACAACCCCGAGGCGACCGTCAAGGAGCTGTTCCGCAAGGTCAAGGGGCCGGACTTCCCGCTGGGCGGCAAGATCGTCACCGACGCCGACGCGCTGTTGAAGATTTACGAGACCGGAACCGGCGGCATTAAGATTCAGGGCGAGTGGAAGCTGGAAGACCTCGCCAAGGGCAAGCAGCAAATCGTCATCACGTCGATCCCCTACAACGTCGAGAAGGCCGCGCTCGAGAACGCCATCGGGGCGCTGATCGAGGACAAGAAACTGCCGCAACTCCTCGGCTCGCACAACGAGACCAACGAGAAGGAGGGCATGCGCATTGTCCTCGAAATGAAGGCGGGGGCCGACGCCAATCACGTCATGGCCTACTTGTACCGCCACACCGAGATGCAGAAAGGTTTCTCGTACAACGTCACCGCGATTGTCCCCTCCGTTGACGGCACGGCGATGGTGCCGCGCGACGGCCTAAGTCTCAAAGAACTGCTGCGCTACTTCCTCGACTTCCGCCTCGGAGTGGTGCGTCGCCGCTTCGAGTACCAACTGCGCGTCTTGCAGAAGCGTATCCACTTACTCAACGGCTTCGCGATCGTGTTCAACGCCCTCGACCGGGCGATTGCGATCATCCGCACCAGCAGCGGCAAGCCCGACGCCGCCGGGAAACTCATGGCCGAGTTCGCGCTGGATGAGGTGCAGACCGACGCCATCCTCGACTCGCAGTTGTACAAGTTGGCGAGCCTGGAGATTCAGAAGATCCGCGACGAGTTGGCGTTGAAGCAGTCGCAGGCAGACGCCATCGTGACGACGCTGTCGTCCGAGGCGAGCCTGTGGGGCGTCATCCGCGGCGAGTTGGAAGCCCTGCACGCCGAGCCGTTCGTCACCCGCCGCAAGACGCGCATGGCCTCCGACGAGGACGTGCTCGAATTCGACGAGAACGCCTACATCGTCCGCGAGAACACCAACGTCGTGCTGACCCGCGACGGCTGGGTCAAGCGCGTCGGCCGGCTGGCGTCGGTCGAGAGTACCCGCGTCCGGGACGGCGACGCGGTCGTTGCCGTGGTGCCGGCCTCGACGCTCGACACCGTGGCCTTCTTCACCGACGACGGCACGGCGTACACCATGCGCGTCAACGAAGTGCCCGCGTCGAGCGGCTACGGCGAGCCGATCACGAAGTTCTTCAAGATGGCCGACCAGGTCAAGGTGATCGCGGCCGTCAGCGGCGTCTCGCGCTTTACGCCAGCCGAGAAGCCCGACGGCACGCCGCACGTCGCCGTCGCCCTAACCAACGGCTACGTCTTCCGCATCCCTTTGGCAGCCTACCGCGTCGAGTCGAGCAAGTCGGGAAGGAAGTACGCCCGGCCCGAATCGGGCGACAAGGTCGTCATGGCGCGGCTGGTCGGCGGTGAGTCGGGCGTGATGCTGGCGTCGCGCGGCGGGCACGTCATCCACTTCGCCCTCGACGAGGCCAACGTGCTGGCGGGCGTCGGCAAGGGCGTCATCGGCATCAAGCTCGACGCCGGCGACCAGTGCATCGGAGGCACGCTCGTGTCCGACGGCCGGCGCAACGAGCTCAATCGCATCACGCTGGAGATGGACAACGGCAAGGCCGACGACTACACCCCCGAGAAGATCAAAGTCCAAACCCGCGGCGGCAAGGGCGAGAAGGTGCGGCACCGCGTCGAGTTCGTCCGCGTCACGCCGCCGCCGATCGAACTCGTCAACTGGGACGAGGTCGAGGGCCGCCCCGAGCGGAAGGTGAAAGATGTCGAGCGCAACGGCCACCCCGAATAATTCACCACCGAGAGTTGCATGAGTACCGTTGCCGCCAAGTACACCGCCGCCGACTCCATCCAGGTTCTCGAAGGCCTCGAACCGGTTCGCAAGCGGCCGTCGATGTACATCGGCGGCGTCGATGCGAAGGGGCTGCACCACCTCGCCTGGGAGATCATCGACAACTCCGTCGACGAGCACCTCAACGGCCACGCCGACGAGATTCGCGTCACCCTGCACAAGCCTGGCGACGCGCTGACGGTCGGCGACAACGGCCGCGGTATCCCGACCGACATCCACCCCAAGCACAACAAATCCGGCGTCGAACTGGTGCTGACGGTGCTGCACGCCGGCGGCAAGTTCGGCGACGGCGAGAGCGGCTACTACCACTCCGGCGGCCTGCACGGCGTCGGCGCGTCGGTCGTCAACGCCCTGTCGCGCAAGCTCGTCGCCACGGTTCGCCGCGACGGGAACGAGTACGTCCAGACCTTCGCCAAGGGCGTGCCGCTGACGAAGCTCGAGAAGACCGGCCCCGCCCGCGGCCACGGCACGACGATCACCTTCGAGCCGGACAACAGCATCTTCAAGGTGACCCGCTTCGACGCGGACACCTTGAAGAGCCGGCTCGAAGATATGTCGTTCATCCACTCCGGTTTAAAGATCATCTTCAAGAACGAGTTGACCGGCGAGACGACCGAGTTCAGCCACCCCGGCGGCATCCCCGAGTACCTCGCCAAACTCGTCAAGCGCACCGAAAAAGCGGCCGTCACCGAGGCGATCTTCGGCGTCAAGCGTGACACCGGCGAGCGCATCGAGTGCGCCTTGCAGTGGACGGAATCGACCGACGAGTCGATCAGCTCCTACGTCAACGGCATCCGCACCCCCGGCGGCGGCACCCACGAGAACGGCCTGAAAACGGCGATTCGCAAGGCGGTGCAGAACTTCTGCGAGATCCACCCCGAGGCCAAAAAGGCGATCAAAGGGCTGAAAATCTCGGCCGAGGACATCCGCGAGGGGATCGTGGCGGTGCTGTCGGTGTTCGTCCGCGAGCCGATGTTCCAGGGACAGACCAAGGAGAAGCTGAACAACCCTGAACTCGAAGCGGCGATCGACAACTTCATCCGCCCCGCCCTCGAAACCTGGCTGAACAACAACAAGTCGGCCGCCGACCTGATCGTCGGCCGCATCGTCTTGGCCGCTCA
>JANXTD010000245.1 GCA_025352585.1 Fimbriiglobus sp. | reverse complement strand
CGCGATTGCCACCCGCCTTTTTCAACACCCTGCTAGGAGGATGCCGATGCGATTCGTCACGTTGAAGGTCGGACTGATCGCCGTGGGCCTGCTGTGGAGCGGCGGCTCCGCGGGCGCAGCCGAGGTGGCCACGCCGAAGGTCGGCGACGAGGCCAAGGACTTCGAGTTGCCGGCCCTCGGCGGCGAGAAGGGTGACACGGTCAAGCTCTCAGCGCTGACCGCGAAGGGGCCGGTCGTCCTCGTCGTGTTGCGCGGCTACCCCGGCTACCAGTGCCCACTCTGCACCCGGCAGTTCGGCGAATTCCTCGCCAAGGCCGACGAGTTCAAGGCGGCGGGGGCGCACGTCGTCTTCGTCTACCCCGGCCCGGCCGACAATCTGGCCAAGTTCGCGGCGGACTTCGTCAAGGGCAAGGACTACCCCAAGCACTACGCCGTCGTGCTCGACCCCGGCTACGCCTTCACGAACGCCTACGGCCTGCGGTGGGACGCCAAGAACGAGACCGCTTACCCCGCCACCTTCGTGATCGACGCCAAGCGGAGCGTCGCCTTCGCCAAGGTCAGCAAGACTCACGGCGACCGCTCCTCGTCGGCCGACGTGTTGAAGGCTGTGGCCGCTAAGTGAGCGAGGGGCGTCGAAAGAGGACGACCTCGATCCGGTACCCTCGGGTGTCCCAAGTCGCGGCGCAATCCTGGCTTGCCGACGGCCGCGGTCGGTATAATACCGCCGTCCGGGACGCTTACCCCCACTTCAAGGAATCGGTCATGGCTGGCAAGAACGTGTTGGAACTCACGGTCGATAACTTCTCGGCGACCGTTTCGGGCAGTCCCGTCGTCGTCGCCGACTTCTGGGCACCGTGGTGCGGGCCGTGCCGCCAACTCACGCCGGTCATCGAGCGCATCGCCGAGCAGTTCGCCGGCAAGGTCGCCGTCGGCAAGATCAACGTCGACGAGAACCCCGACCTGGCGGTGAAGTACGACGTCTCGACGATCCCGCGCATCATGATCTTCAAGGGCAGCGAGGAGCCGGTCTTCCTGCACGTCGGCACCCTATCGGACGCCGACCTCGCCCGCGAAATCAACAAGCACCTGGCGTAACGTCGGGTCACGGAAAAGTAATCGAACTGCGGAGCCGCAGGGTCGCGGAGAAGACCATCGGACTTGCGCAGTTCGTATGGCACGGGACTCACGCTCGGGGGTCGTGCCAGTAGTATCGGGGGCATGAACCCGCCCCGCGTCAGCGCCAGCGCCGAAGACTCCAGCCAACACCTCATCGCCTCGCCGAAGGCGGTGTCGGCCACGCACGCCGCCTTCGCGCAGCCGCACCGCCCCGGCGCCCCCGGATCGGGTCGGCAACCGGGCGATCTCGGACTGCGACATCGAGGCATCGGGGACGGTGGTCCACCTGGAGGGGTTCGGCCTGGTCAAGGCGTTCCGGATCGCCGCCGGTGATGGCGGCACGGAGCACCGGGTCAGCGACGGCCTCGCGCCGCGGGAGCCGGGGCGGTCGGACCGGGCGGCGCTGGCCTGGAAGTTCGAGCACGCATTGCGCCTGGCGATGACGGAGGCGGGGCTGACGCACTCTGAGGGCCGCAGCTGCGGGGGGCTGACGCGCCACCGGGTTGCCCTGCCTGGTGACCGTCGGGTTCGCGGCGTCGCACGCGGACGGCCTGCGGGGGGAAAACCCGGCGGGGACCACGGAGTAGGTGTGCCGGGCGCTGGCCGCGGTGTGTGGTGAACTCCTGGCTGCGTCTGCGAAAGACGGAGTCGCTCGCAGACACAGCCGAGGTAATCCGGTACCACCGGCGGCGGAACCGCCTCTCGAAACCGTTGCCGGCCTGATGTCGCGAGCCTTGGCGCTGTAGTGTTAGAACCCGCCCGCTCACGCAGGCGACTCGCCAAGAGTCGCCTGACGCGGAGCCACGTCATCTCCGATCGCACCCGCCGCTCGCCGCGAATTCGCCTGTGTCGGAGCCATTGGACTGCCTGTTGAGGTCCGGGCGGAATCGGATTCGGGAGAATTCCGCCACTTTCCTATTGCACAAGCATCGCGAATAATAGATATTAAAGCTAGTTTAGGAAACACTCCTAAACATTGTATCTCTCGTCGGGGTTTCCCACCCTGGCCAATTCTCCCCGAACGGAGGGCCTCGTGCCCACTCTCTCCCGGCGGCGTCACGCCGCGTTCACGCTCATCGAGCTGCTGGTGGTCATCGCCATCATCGCCATCCTGATCGGCCTGCTGCTGCCGGCCGTGCAAAAAGTGCGCGAGGCGGCGGCCCGCGCCAAGTGCAGTAACAACCTCAAGCAGATCGGCATCGCCGCGCACGCCTACCACGACGCCAACGGCGGCTTCCCCTTCGGCCGCAAGTTCGACAAGTGGGACACCTACACCTGGACCGTGCCGATCCTGCCCTACATGGAGCAGGGCAACGTCTTCACCGGCTACTCGACCTTCGCCTCGCCGGTCTTCGTGATGAACTACCCCGGCGCGAACGGCCCCATCGGCAACGACATGAACCAGCGCAACGCCCGCCAGACGGCGATCCCGGCGTACACCTGCCCCAGCGACGGCGGCCCCTTCGGCGGCGAACTGACCACGACCGACTACGGCAGCATGCGGGGCAACTACCGGGCCTGCGTCGGCAGCGGCGACATGTACGGCAACCTGCCGGCCGGCCAGGTCGCGGCGACGCCCAACCCCTTCGCGATCGGCGTCTACGGGGTCCTCAACGGCCAGACGGTCGACCCCGCCGGCGGCCCGAAGTCCCGGCAGATGCGGATCGTGAGCATCACCGACGGCACCTCCAACACGATCTCGTTCGCGGAGGGCATCGCCCCGCAAGTGGCCGGCTGGAGCGGCCCGATCGGCGGCTCGCTGTACGGCAACATGGGCGGCGGCCTCATGACCACGACCCTGACCCCCAACTCGGCGGCCCCGGACCAGGTCATCGGGCCGTGCCCGGTGACGCAGGGCGACCTGTCGTACAAGGCCGCCTGCAACTCGACGGGCGGCAACGCCTGGTGGACGCAGTCGGCCGCCGGGGCCCACGCCGCGGCCCGCAGTAAGCACACCGGCGGCGTCAACGTCGGCATGACCGACGGCAGCGTCCGCTTCTTCCGCGACGGCATCGACATCGCCGCCTGGCGGGCCCTCGGCACGTCGTCCAACGGCGAAGTCATCAGCGACAACTAACCACCGAAGCGCGAAGGGGTCTTGCGATGCGTTTCCGACGACTGATCCAACTCGCCCGGCTCGCCGCCTTGCTCCCGGTCCTCGCGGCCGGGTGCGACGGCGGCGGGGCCACGGCGACCGTGTCCGGGACCGTCTCCTACGCCGGCGTGCCGGTGCAGGAGGGGTCGATCCAGTTCACCCCCAAGAGCGGCAAGGGGGCCGTCGCCGGAGGCACGGTGGCCGGAGGCAAGTTCTCCGTGGCCAACGTCGGCCTCGGGCCGATGGCCGTCTACATCTCGACCAACGCCCCGAGCGGGGCCGGGGCGGGCGGCGGGCCGATCTCGACGGCCGACCTGGCGAAGGCGGCCCAGGACCGGCAGGCGGCCAAGGCCAAGGACATTCCCGCCCCCGCGGCGGTCCCGCCCGACGCCACCGGCAACAACGCGACCTTCGACGTGAAGGCCGGCGTGAACACGCTCCAACTCGACCTGACCCCGCCCAAGGGCGCGGCCAAGTAAGGACCCGACCGGGTCGCCCGTCAACCCCCGTCGCCCCGCGATCGACCGCCCCGGTCAGTCGCGGGGCGTCTTCGGGAACCGGCGGCGGGCCAGCCGAACTGCCGCGAGGCCCAGCGCCGCGAGGCCCAGCACGGTCGCCGGCTCGGGGACCGGCGCGGGGACGAGTTCGAGGCCGCCGCCGGCGGGGATGAAGCTCGCGCCCAGCGGGAAGCCGGCGAAGCTGGTGCCGGCCAGGAAGCTGGCGAACGAGGCGTTGGCCGGCGCCGGGTTGCCGCCGAGGCCGGTGAACACGAGCTTACCGCCGGTGCCCGTCGCCCCCTGGGTGCCGGTGAAGCCGGTCACCGCGAGGCCGGGCACGTTCACCGCCAGGGTCGTGAAACTCAGGGTGTGCGCCCCGGTGCCCAGGGCGATTGTCGGCGCGCCGGCCGCGAGGCTCAGCGCCCCGAGGTCGGCCGAGAACCCGGCCGTGACGCCGCTGCTCAGCGTGGCGTTGCCCAGGAACACCGCCGAGCCGGTCGGCAGCGCGTTCGCCGCCCCGAGGGTGAGGGTGCCCGCGTGGACGAGGGTGCCGCCGGCGTAGGTGTTCGCCGCCCCCAGCACGAGCGTGCCGCCGCCGGTCTTGAGGAAGTCGGCGACCGCGGACCCGCTGACGACGCCGGCGAGGACGGCCCGGTCGCCGCCGGTGCCCTTGGCGACGTTGAACTCGCGCGCCACGGGGAAGGTGCCGTTGTCGAGGCGGATGGGGTTGGCGAACGTGAGCACCGCGTCGGACTTGGCCGAGCCGAACTTCAGGGCGGAGCCGAGCGGCACGAAGTCGGCCGCGTCCCAGCGCAAAGCCGCCGGCGTGGCCAGGCCGCCGAGGTTGACGCTCGCCGCCGCGCCGGCCGCGGAGAAGCCGCCGCCGCCGGACTCCAGCGCGGTGGTCGCGCCCCAGGTGACGCTGCCGGCAGCGGCCCCCACCGGCCGGGTGAAGTCGGCGGCGGTGCCGCTGCCGTTCGCGCCGCCCTTCAGTTCGAGGACGCCGCCGGTGAGCGACACGACGCCCTTCCCCGAGGCCGTGAAGCCGATCTGGGCGTCGGTGGCGCGGACGGTCCCGCCGGCGATGACGAAGTGGTTCGCGCCGGTCAGCGTGTTCTGCGAGGCCGTCCCGGTCAGGTTGACGAAGCCCGGCCCCGCGAACACCGTGAGGTTCGAGCCGCTCGCCACGACCATTGACGTGGAGAGGGTCGCGGCGCTGCTGTTGACGTAGACGTAGTGCGTGCCGGTGACCCCGAGAACCCCGGTGCCGGTGACGGCGAAGTCGGCCGCGCCGTCGAGCATCAGCGCGTTGGTGCCGAGGGCGTTGGTGCCGAGGGCCAGCGTCGCCCCCGGCCCGGCCGGCGTGACCCGCAGCGACCCCGAGGTGACGGCCCCCGCGCTCGTCGTCGTGCCGGCGGCGGGGCTGAACTGCCCGCGCGAGGCCGCGACGAGCGCCGCCAGGCCGGTCGCGTCGGTGGCGGTCGCCGTCGGGGCGGCGCGGGCGACGCCGGTCGCGGCGTAGGTGGCGAAGTCGGTGCCGCCGGCGTCCGTGGCGATGGCGAAGCCGACCGCGCCGCCGGTGACGTTCGAGAGCAGGCCGTTCACGCCGAGGAAGGGCGTCCCGACGAAGCGGATCTGCGCGCCGTTCGGTGCCCCGAGCGTCCCGGTTGTGGCCTCGTAGGAGTAGGCTGAGCGGGTGCCAGGCCGCGACGAGAACCCGCTGACCACGTCGGGGTTGGCGAACAGCAGCACCGTCGGGGCTACGACGCTTATGGGCGTGACGCGGATCGCGTTGACGCCGCCGATGGAGTTGTTGCCGAAGTTGAGCGGCCCGACGGCCGAGGTGCCGCCGACGGCGTTGCCGACCAACTCCAGCGCCGCCCCGCCGCTCAGGGCGACCGTCGCCGTGGTCGCCAGGCGGTTGCCGACGAAGGTCGCCGTGTCGTCGAGGCGCAGCGTGCCGCCGGAGGCGTTGACCGAGCCGGCGACGTTGGTGACGGCGGTCGTCGCCCCGGCCAGCACGAGCGTCGAGCCGCCCGAGGCGATGACGTTGAGGCTGCCGATGCCCGTCGCCGCGCCCGCCAGCAGCGGCCCGCGGAACGTCGTGGTCTGAGGCCCCAGCGTCACGAGGCCCGTCGAGCCGAGGCCGCCCATCGTCAGCGTGCCGGCGCCGGCGAAGTCCCAGCCGCCGAAGTTCGGGGTCAGCCCCGCCGTCAGGGAGAGCGCCGCGGCCGCCCCCGAAATCGTCGGGCCGGTGGCGGCGACGCCCGCCGCCGCGCCGGCCCGGTTGAACAGCACCGCGTCGAGGCCCGTCGGCACCCCGGCGGGGGTCCAACTCGCCGCGCCCTGCCAGGCGGTGCCGGTGCTATTCCACGTCAGCGTCGTCTGCGCGACGGCACCGGGCGCGCGCAACGCCAGGGCGGCCAGGGGCAGGGCGGTCAGTCGCAGCAGGTGGCGAGTCGGGAGTCGCATTCCGACACGGTAACAAACATTTCGTCGCAACGCTTCAAGATTTGGCGACTATTCTAATTATTTTGCGGGACGAGGCCCGATCGACCGCCGGACCCAGGGGCCTCGGCGGCGGAGCCTCGAACCCCAACGCCGGCACTCACGTGTCGTAATACAGGGCGAATTCGTACGGGTGCGGCCGCAGGCGGATCGCCTCGACCTCCTCGCGGCGCTTGAACTCGATCCACGTCTCGATCACGTCCTCGGTGAAGACTTCGCCTTGCAGGAGGAACTCGTGGTCGCCGGCCAACGCGGTGAGCGCCTCGTCGAGGGTCGCCGGCGGCGCGGGGACGTTGGCCATCTCCTCGGCCGGCAGGTCGTACAGATCCTTGTCGAGCGGCTCGCCCGGCGAAACCTTGTTCACAATACCGTCGAGCATCGCCATCAGGATCGCGGCGAACGCCAGGTACGGGTTGGCCGCGCCGTCCGGCAGGCGGTACTCGATGCGCTTCAACTCGGGGCGACTCGAATAGACCGGGATGCGGATGGCGGCACTGCGGTTGCGCTGGCTGTACGCCAGCCGCGTCGGGGCCTCGAAGCCGGGCACGAAGCGCTTGTAGCTGTTGGTCGTCGGGTTGGTGATGGCGCAAAGTGCCCCGGCGTGCTTGAGTAAGCCCCCGATGGCGTACTCGGCGAGTTCGCTCAGGCCGGTCGCGCCGGTCCCGGCGAAGAGGTTCGTACCGCCCTTCCAGAGCGACGTGTGGACGTGCATGCCGCTGCCGTGCTCGTCGTAGAGCGGCTTCGGCATGAACGTGGCACTCTTCTGGTGCCGGTGCGCGACGTTTTTGACGACGTACTTGTACTTCAGCACGTTGTCGGCACTGGTCACCAGGTCGGCATAGCGCACGTCGATCGAGCACTGCCCGGCGGTCGCTTTCTCGTGGTGGTGGCTCTCGACGGTGAGGCCGCAGTCGATCATGACGCGCATCATCTCGCTGCGCAGGTCGACCATCTGGTCCACCGGCGGGCAGGGGAAGTAGCCGCGGCGGTAGGGGATCTTGTTGCCGAGGTTCGGCTTCTCGTCGCGGCCGGTGTTCCACGCCGCCTCGACGCTATCAACGAAGTAGAAGGCCGAGTGCGAAGTCTGGTCGAACTTCACGTCGTCGAAGACGAAGAACTCCATCGACGGCCCGAAGTTCGCCGCGTCCGCGACGCCCTTGTACTTGAGGTAGTTGACCGCCTTGCGGGCGACGTTGCGCGGGTCCTTGGTGTAGTCCTGCCGGGTGCTGGGGTCCTGGATGTTGCAGAGCATCACGAGCGTCGTGTCGCGGCGGAACGGGTCGAGGAACAGTGTGTCCGGTTGCGGGACGAGCAGCATGTCGGCTTCGTTGATCTTCTGCCAGCCTCGCATGCTGGAGCCGTCGAAGCCGACGCCGTCGTCGAAGGCGTCGTCGGTGAGCATCTCGGCGGGGATGGTGACGTTCTTCCACGAGCCGGGGAAGTCCATGAAGCGCAAATCGACGGCCTTGACTTCCTTCTCGCGCAGGTAGGCGAGGACTTCACGCGGCGTCAAGGGCGTATCTCCGGGCGGGACGTGGCAACGTTGTTGTAGCGAATCACGCCGGCTTGCGGGCGGCCCGCTTGGCGTCGTACGCCGC
>JANXTD010000097.1 GCA_025352585.1 Fimbriiglobus sp. | reverse complement strand
CCCCTCGTGGGTACCCGGCAGCGACTCCCTGAACGCGAAGCAGAGCCGCTACACCACTACGAAAACCGCCCCAAACCTGACCGGATGGATCACTCGACCACGTCGCGGAGTCTGTCACGAGCCGCGGCTAACAGTTCGCGGTAGTCTTGGCGGAACGGCTCAACCAACTGCTTCTCGAACTGTGCCAGCAGTTTCCACAGCGCTTGCTGCTCGGCTTGGTCTTCGATTTCGAGCGTGTCAGTTTCGCAAAACCGAGTCAAAGCGTCGAACAGGACGAGCGCCTCGTTGGCCGTGAGCGTGATGTGAACTGATTCGCCCTTGAACATCCTCTCGCCTGTGGCGGTGCCACAATCACCGGTCGCCGTTCAACTCGACGGCCTCTTCCCAGTGGGCGATCAACTGCGTCAGCCGCGAGCGGTTCGCCTCTTGCTCGGCGCACAGTTTCGTGAAGCGGCGGCCGTCGCGGTAGACTTCGCCGTCGGCCAACGTCACGTCGAGCGCCGCAATCGTCGCCTCCATCGCGGCGATGTCGGCTTCGAGGTCGCTGACTTTGCGGAACGGGAACTGCCGCTTCCGCTTCACCTTCGTCGTCACCGTTTCCGGCGCGAGTTCGACCGGCTTCGCCTTCTCGTCGCGCTTGCTGCGGCCGCGTTGCGCCGTCTTCTCGGCCTCGGCGCGGGCCGCCACCAATAACTCGTAGGTGTCGTAGTTGCCGAAGACGACTTCGTGCTTGCCGTCCTCCATCACGATCATCATGTCCGACGTGCGGTTCAAGAAATACCGATCGTGGCTCACCGTAATGACCGTGCCGTCGAAGTTCTTCACGGCCTCTTCGAGCGAATCGCAAGCCCAAATGTCGAGGTGGTTGGTCGGCTCGTCCAGGATCAAAACGTTAATGCCGGCAACGGTTAATTTCGTCAACGCCGCGCGGCTCTTCTCGCCACCGGAGAGTTGACGCACGGGGGCTTCGACGATCTCGCCTTGCAGGCCGAACGCCCCCAACAGGTCGCGCATCTTCTGCTCGGTCAGCGCCGGGTCGGGTTCCGGCCAGACCGCCTGCATCAGCGGCTTGTCCTCGTCCAATAACCCCAAGTGCTGGTCGAGGTAGCCGGGGAAGACGAGCTGGCCACGCTTGACGACCCCCGAGGTCGGCTTCTCGTCGCCCAGCAAAATGCGGAGGAGCGTCGTCTTGCCGCAGCCGTTCGGCCCCATGATGCCCAGCCGCTTGCCGCGCGGCAGGTCGAAGTTCAGGTTCTCGAACAGCGTCTTGTCGCCGTAACTCTTCGTCAAGTCCTCGGTGTGGAACACCACGTCGCCGGCCCGCGCCACCGTCGAGAAGCGGATGCTCGGCCCGCTGACCCGCGTCGGCTTTTCGAGGACTTCGATCTTGTCGAGCGTCTTCGACCGCGACTGCGCCTGCTTCGCCATCTGCCCGTAGTGCGACCGGCGGATGATCTCTTCTTGCTTGAGGATGTATTCCCGCTGGGCTTCAAACTCCTTCAACTGCCGGTCGTACTTCTCGTCGCGCAGCCGGACGTATTGCTTGTAGTTGCCGGGGTAGCTGGTGACCTTGCGATTGTGCAGCTCGAAGATGCGCGTGCTGACTTTGTTCAGGAAGTAGCGGTCGTGGCTGACCACGATCATGCCCTGCGGCTGGCGGCTCAGGTACTCTTCGAGCCAGCGGGTTGTCGCGATGTCGAGGTGGTTGCTCGGCTCGTCGAGCAGCATCACGTCGGGGGCCGACAGCAGCAGTTTCGCCAGCAGCAACCGCCGCTGTTGGCCGCCGCTAAACGTCGTGATCTCGCGCTGGTAGTCGGCCTCCTTGAACCCCAGCCCGCCCAAGACTTCCTCAACTTTGTGGTCGAGCTGGTAGGCGTCTTGGGCGGACATCAACTCGCTGAGCCGGTCGAACTTCGCGGAGAGTTGCCGGCGCTGGATCTCGTCGGTGCAGACGGCCAGCGCCTCGGCGGTCGTGACCATGTCGGTCTGCATGGCGAGCAGTTCGTCGAACGCCGACTTGGCCTCGTCGAACACGGTGCGGCCGGGCGGGAACTCGGCGACCTGGTGCAGCATGCCGAAGCGTGCCCCGGCGTGGAACTTGATCGCCCCGCCCTCGGGCGTATCGACGCCGCTCAGGAGGCGCATGAAGGTCGTCTTGCCCGCGCCGTTCGGCCCGACGAAGCCGACCCGCTCGCCGGCGTGCAACTCGAACGACACGTCTTCAAACAGTGGCGTGGCCCCGTAGCCGCGCGTCACGTCGGTACAACTCAACAGCAGCATCGCGCCCACCCGGAAGTTATCGGCCGCCACGGGGGTATCTTACGGCGCGGCCCCGGCGGGGGATTGCGTCCGGCCCGCGGCCACGCCATACTGTTGCGACGGCCATGAACTCCTCGCGAGGTCGGCGATGCCCAAGTTGACGTGCCCCGAGTGCGACACGGCGTTCGAGACGGCCGGGGCGCGCTACACCAGTTGCCCCGGCTGCGGCGTGCGGCTCGACACCCGCGGCGGCGGCCCCCGCGCCGTCGGCCTGCCGACCCGCTCGCCCAAGACTACGTCGCCCTACGACACCGACCTCGCCGAGCCGCCGAGCCGTAAGCCGGCCAAGCGTTACTCCGGGCCGATCGTCGTGCGCAAGAACGACGACGGCGCGCCCAAGGTCATGCTCTTGCTGATCGTCGTCGGCGTCGTCGGGCTGTTCGGGCTGTTCGTCGGCATCGCGGTGATCGTCTACCACGTCACCGGCACCGACGAGCCGCGCATGGCCGCCGCCCCCGCGACCTACCCCGCCGACGGCGGCCGCGCCCCGACATCAGTCCCCACCGCGCCCGGATCGAACGCGACCGCCCGGCCGAACCCAGCCGGCGGCTTGCCGGGGGTGGACCCCGCCGACCTGCTGCCGGGCGCGGACGACAACGCGGGGATGTTCCCGCCCGGCTTCCCGGCGATGCCCGGCCCGCCGCCCGGCTTCCCCGGCGGCCCCGGCCAGGTCGCGCCCGCCCCCGTCTCCCTCGTGACGCTCTCGAACTTCCGCGACGGCCGGGGCTTCGCCGGGTCGGCGGAACTGCACCTCGACTACGAGTACGCCGCCGGTGCCCCCGCCGGAATTTTCGACACGCTGATGATCAAGTCCGGCACCAACGTCTCGCAAGTCCGGCTGAGCCTGCTCGGCCGCAACAAGGGCACGATCAGCGTGCAGCTCGTCGGCATGCCGGTCGGCCGCGGCGTCGAGGCCTGGATGGAGCGGCGTAACAGCTTCATCCCCAACGGGCTGGGCCAGAAAATCTCCAACACGGTCACGAAATAGCCGCCGCCGCCGCCCGGCCGCTTGACGCGCCGCCTAGGATGGATCGCCGCAGAAATTTCCTCCGCGGCCCTCCGACGCGACGAGTTGGGACGGACGCCATGCCGAACGAAAACCTCTGCCCGCGGACCCTGGTCGCCATCCCGGTCTACAACGAGGTCCGCCACGTCCGCGGCGTGCTCAGCGCTGTGAGGCCGTTCGCCGCGAACATCCTCACGATCGACGACGGCTCGACCGACGGCACGTCGGCCCTGCTCGCCACCGAGCCGGGCATCTTGCGGGTGACGCACGACCGCAACCGCGGCTACGGCGCGGCCATCTCGACCGCCTTCGACTACGCCGTGGCGCACGGCTACGAGACCCTCGTGACGATGGACTGCGACGGCCAGCACGAGCCGCACCGCGTGCCAGTCTTGCTCGAAGCCCTGCACGGCGTCGATATCGTCTCGGGCAGCCGCTACCTGCGCGACTTCCGCCAGGACAGCCCCGCCCCCGCCGACCGCCGCGACATCAACGCCACCATCACGGCCGAACTCAACGAGCGCTACGGCTTCGACCTGACCGACTCGTTCTGCGGTTTCAAGGCGTACCGCGTCGCCGGGTTGCGCGACTTGCGGATCACCGAGACCGGTTGGGGGATGCCGCTGCAACTCTGGGTGCAGGCGGCCCGCCGCGGCTTGCGGATCCGCGAGGTCGGCGTGCCGCGGCTGTACCTCGACGCGACGCGAGCCTTCGGCGGCATGATGAACGACCCGACCGAGCGCCTGGCCTACTACCGCCGCGTGATCGAGCAGACCGACGCCGCGATGGGCGTGCCGATGCTGAGCGCCCCCGAGAGTTGCCGCTGCCCGGAGTGGTGTTAATGTCCGCCAGTCGGCGTTACAAGGCCCCACAAGCCCACGGCGAAGTCCTCGCCGACCCCAGCCCCGAAGCCGCGGCGAACCTCGTCGGCCCCAACCGCGAGATTCGCCGCAAGCTGTTGCCCGAAGACCTGTTCACATCGGCCCGCCAAAACGTCCTCGACGCCGCCGTCAGCTACTTGCGTGAGAACGGCGAGCCGGTCCCGGCGCTCAACGACGGGCCGCTGATCGTGACCGGCCACCAGCCGGAGTTGTTCCACCCCGGCGTCTGGGCGAAGAACTTCGCCGCGAACGGCCTCGCACGTCGCGTCAACGGGCTGTCACTGAACCTGATCGCCGACTCGGACACGTTGAAGGATCGCACGATCCGGGTACCAGTCGTTGCCGGCGACACGGCGCGACTGGAAGTCCGGGCATTCGACGACTCATCGCCCGAAGTCCCCTACGAAGTCGCGCGGGTAACGAACGCCAAGAAGTTCGACTGGTTTGGCCACGCGGAGCGCATCAACTTCGGCCCCCACGGGCGGTCGATGGTACCAGATGTCGGCAACGCCTATTACGGAAACCCTTACGACCAGTATGACGCCGACCACGAAACCCCCATCGGCGAACACTTCTCCCGTGTTCGACGCACCCAAGAGCGCGCGTGGGGTTGCCACAACCTCGAACTGCCCGTGAGCCGCTTGTGCCGGACGGACGCCTGGGCCGAGTTCGTCGCGGCGGTCGAGCGGCGGCTGCCGGAGTTCACGCGGGTCTACAACGCCGCGATTGTCGAGTACCGTCGGGCGAACCGCGTCCGCAGCGTCAACCACCCGGCCCCGCTGCTCGAGCCGGGCGAGCGGCCGTTCTGGCGCATGACCGCCGCCGGCCGCGACCGCCCTTACGATGCGTTCCCGGCGAGCGAACTCCGCCCCCGCGCGTTGACACTGACGCTGTTCGCCCGGCTGTTCTTCGCCGACCTGTGGATTCACGGCATCGGCGGCGGCAAGTACGACGAGGTGACCGACGCGATTATCCGCGGCTTCTTCCGCTGCGAACCCCCCGCGTATCAGGTGCTCACGCTGACGGCCCACCTGCCGTTCGCCGTCGAGGGCGACCCGGCGGGTGAGTTGCGGAGGGGCAAGCAGTTCGCCCGTTGTGTGAAGTGGAATCCGCAGAAGTTCCAAGATGTCGATGTCGAATCACCGGCCATCAAGTTGCGTGTTCGCGTCGCCGAGTTGATTGCCCAGAAGCCGACGACTCGTCAAGGCCGCCGGGAACGCTACTACCAACTCCGTGAGCTGAAAGGCTTACTCTCAGCGACTGCGTGGGTGCTGCCGTTTGAGGAGGCGATGGCCGCCGCCCTCGTCCGTCAGCAGACGGCTGCGATCTTGCGGCGGCGCGACTACGCCTGGGTGCTGTTCCCCGAGGCGACCCTGCGGCCACTGATCACGCAGTTCTTGTAATCGCGCCGCGTCACTTCGGCAGGTACGCCGGCATCAGGCGGTCGAAGTCGGGCCACTCCTTGGCGTGCAGCACCGCCTTCGCCAGCCCACGGCGGCCGGCCTCGCGTAGCGCCGCGTCGCGGGTACCCTGCGACCCCTTGTCGCCGGCCTTGCGCTCCTCGGCGAGTGCCAAGTGGAACCAGTACGCCGGCTTCGGCTCCAGCCGCGCGGCGACGGTCAGGTCGGCGATCGCGGCGTCGTAGCGCTCGCCGGCCGTGTGGACGACGGCGCGCGTGTCGAGGTACGTCGCGCGCGGGCCACGCTTCGCAATCACGGCGTTGACCAGGCCCAGCGGCCGCTCGCCGCCGTCGCGGTTCACGACCGCCAACACCATCGCGAAGTTGTTCAGGAACACCTCGTTGTCCGGGGCCAGGGCGACGAGCTTCTCGTAGGTGGCGAGTTCCTCAGCGTAGCGGGCGGCCAAGTCGTCGAACTCGGCCTTGGCGAAGAGCAGGTCGGGGTTGGCCGGCGCGGCGGCCAGTTTCGCCGCGACCCACTCGTCGGCGCGGCGCACGGCGTCGGCCCACTTCACGCGGCCGGCCTCCGGGGCGAGCGCGACCGGCATGACGCGTGCCCCGCCGGCCAGCAGCCGCGCGGTCACGCCGACGGGGGCTTTCGCCTCGTGCGCGTAGGCCAGTTCGACCGCCTCGGCGGCGCGGCCGTTGCGCAGCAAGAATCCGGCGAGCGGCGAGTGGGCCAGCGGCGTGTCGGCCTTGGCGGCGTCGCGGTAGACCGCCTCCGCCTCCGCCGCCAGGCCGATCTCCTCAAGGAAGGGGGCGACACGCTGCACCAGCGCGACGGGGTCGGCGGCGAGCTTGCTGTCGAGCAGCCGCTTGGCCGCCTCGGGCTTGCGCTTGAGCAGCGCCAGCACGCGGGCCTCCTCGGACGCGGCCTCCCAGGTGTTGGCGAAGTTCGCCCTCAGGATGCCGACGGTCGCCGCCGCCGACGCCGTGTCGCCGCGGCCGGCCTGGACGCGTGCCAGCGCGGCGAGGTGCTCGGGCAGAGCCAACGCCACCGCGCGGGTCGCCTCCTTCAGCGCGGCCTCGGCGCGGTCGGGCCGGCCCTGCTGCACCGACATGCGGCCCAAGTAGTAGTTCTCCTCCGCGGTCAGCGGCGTCCGCCGGCCGCTCTCGGCGAGCAGCTCCATCGCCTCGGCCTGGCGGAACGGGTCGGTCGAGAGCACGAGCGCCTTGGCCCGCTGGTCCTCGACGAGGTTGCCCCCCTCGAGCAAGTTGCGCTCCAGCAGGTCGAGCGCGGCGCTCAACTCGGCCGACGCGCCCGACTTCATGACCTTGCCGTAGGCCAGCATCCGCCTGGCGTAGCGGCGCGCCTCTGGGCTCGCGGCCTCACTGCGGGCCAGGTCCTCGAAGAGCTTGTCGGCCTCGGCGACGCGGTCGGCGCGGTGCAGCAGCCGGTTCAACTGCCGGGTCACCGCCACGTCGTGAGGGGCCAGCGTGAGCGCGTCGCGGTCGTACTTCTCGGCGCGGGCGGTGTCGCCGACGAGTTCCTGGCACGCCCCCAAGGCGAGGGCCACGGCGGCGGCCGAGTCGGGCTGGTCGGGCAGCGGTCGCAGTGACCGCGCGGCGACCTCCGCGACCGTCTTGGCCTCGGTCAACTTGCCCTCGGCGACGACCATCCGCACCAGCGTCACCCAGGCCTCCGGGGAGTTGTCGTTGAGCGTCAGCGCCTTCTCGACGGCCTGCCGCGCCTCGGGCCGCGCCCCGTTGGCCTCCAGCACGCCGGCGCGCATCAGGTGGTCGCGGTACTGCTTCGAGTTCAGCCCGTCGGGCGAGCGCGCCCAGGCCAAACTGCGGGCGCTGTCCTGGCCGTAGGCCGACCGCAGGATGACGAGTTGCCGCGTCAACTCGTCGGACATCGCGGCGCGGCGGCTCTGGCGGTTGAGCAGGTCGAGCGCCTCGACCTGCCCCTGCCGCTCCAGCAGCAGCCGCACGACGTTCGCCAGGACCGGCTCGCTGTCGTCGCCCAGCGCCATCGCGCGGCGGTAGTGGTCGAGCGCCGCGTCGCCGCGGCCGGAGAGCAAGTCGAGGTCGGCCAGAATCACCTCGACCGGCGGCCAGTTGGGCCGGGCGGCCCGCGCCGGCTCGACGAGTTCGCGCAGCTCCTGGGCGCGGGCGGCGTCGCCGGGCTTCACGTCCTTGAGCGCCCGCGTCGCCTCGGCGACGGCCTTGACCGGGCTGCGGGGGCCGTCGAGCGCCTCCATCTCTTGGAGCATCTGCTCCTGGAGTTGCGCGTCGCCGGACAGCACGCCGAGTTGGAAGAGGCTGACCCGCAAGGAGACATCGAAGGGGTTCTCGGCGGCGGCCTTGCGGTAGAAGTCGGTCGCCTCGGCCGGCCGCTTGAGGCCGGCGAAGGTCTCACCCAGCCGCGCGAACAGGCGGTAGCGGTCGGCGGCGCTGAACGAGCCGGTGTTGGCCCCCAAGGCCGCGAGCGCGTTGACGTCGGCGGCCCCGGTGCGCAGGGTCAGCGCCAGGCGGGCCAGGCGGAACTCGGCGCGCTCGCCGACCTTCTTCTCGGCCTCGTCGAGGACGCGTAAGCCGGCCTCGGGGCTTTGCAGGGCGCGGGCGTAGGCCAGGGCGACGCGCGGGCCGGCGAGGTGCGCCGACTCCGGGTCGGCGACGGCCTTCTCCAGCAACGCGACGCCCTCGGCCGCCTTGCCCTGGTGCAGCAGCGCGGTCGCCCGCAGCACGTTGACCTCCGGCGCGCGCGGCTCGGGGCCGGCCGCCTCCTCGACGACCGACCAGTCGCGCTCCGCCTCGGGCCGCGCCAGCGTCTCCCGCACGCGGAGTTCGAGCAGCGCGACGCGGGCCGACGGCGCGAACGGGGCCAGTTGCGTGTACAGGGCCAGCGCCTCGGGGGTGCGGCCGGCGCGGGCGAAGACGTCGGCCTGGGCGAGCCGGCCGCGCACCGACCGCGGGTCCACGCGCACCGCCTCGGCGACGGCCTTGGCGCGCAGCTCGTCGTTGTTGGCCAGCGCGTGGCACTCGGCGAGGCCGACCAGCGCCGCCGCGTGGTGGGTCGGGATCTTGGCCAGCCCGCCGGCGACGGCGCGCGTCAGCAGCGGCAGCGCGGCCGGCCAGTTGCCCTCGGCGAGCTTGAGCCGGCCGGTGAGGTAGTCGCCGGCGAAGGCCGCGTCGTTCCCGGAGAACTTCGCCGCCAGCGCCGCCACCGCCGGCAACTCGTTCAGGTCGAGCAGCCGGTCGGCGATGTCGAGGCTCAACTGGTTCAGCGGCAGGTCGCGTGCGGCCACGGCCAGCAGCGTCTTGCGGGCGGCCGGCGCGTCGCGCATCTGGATCTGCACGTCGGCCAGCGAGACTTGCAGCCGCAGTTCGTCGGGCCGCTTCGCCAGCGCCTTGGCCAGCACCTCCTGGGCGAGGGCGAAGTCCCCCTTGGTCGTCGCCATGCTCGTGAGTGTCTGGACCACGTCGAGGTCGTCCGCGCCGCCGGGGATGGAGCGGTAGGCGTACTCGATGTCGTCGCGCGCCTGGGCGTTCTTGTCCTGGTTCAGGCGGTACTGCGCCCGCAGCAGCCGGGCCTTGATGTCGGCCGGGCGGGCGCGGATCAGGTCGGCCAGCACCGCCTCGGCCTCGGCCTCGGCGTTGGGGTTGGTCGCGTTCTTGCGGGTCACCACCGCCAGGCGCAGGTAGCTCTCGGGGCTCGCCTTGCCGGTGGCGATGGCCCGCCGGTAGTAGTCGGACGCCTGCGGCAGCCGGCGCTCCTGCTCCTCGCAGGCCGCGGCCATCTCGAGCAACTCGGCGTCGCCGGGGGCCGCGTCGGGGGCCGCCAGCAGCGACTCGATCAGTTCGCGGGCGGCGGCGGTGCGGCCGATCGCCAGGTTGTGCCCGGCCAGGCGGCGGCGGTTCTCCGGCGACAGCTTGTCGAGGCCGCGCAGCCGCTCGTAGGTCGAGATGAGTTCGGTGACCTTGCCGGCCGCGTGGTGCTTCACGACCTCCTCGAGGCTGGCGGCGAATTCCTCGGTCGCCGCGGCGTCGTCCGGCTCGAAGCGCAGGTAGTTGCGGTAGAGGCTCGCCGCGATGGGCCAGTCGCCGCTGCGTGCCGCCGCGGCCGCCCGGTCGCGGAACGACACCGCCTCGCGCTGGACCTGGAAGCGGTGGAACAGGTACAGGCCGATGCCGGTGGCGACCGTCGCCAGGGAGAGGATCACAAAGCGGGCGACGCGCAGGCGGCGGCGCGGCGTTCGGGAGCGTGTCATCGGGGCCGGTCTCGGGGAGGCAGCCGCGGTGCGGTCGTGCGGCCTGTGTCGGAGATTCTACCGACCGGCCGGGCACGCGGCCGAGCCAAATCGGCGGCGGGTGACGGGGCGCGAGCGGTTGTTCTGTAGCTGGCCGCTGTGAGGCCGGTTCTTCCGGCTCTAGGCCGGTCTTCTGTAGCTGGCCGCTGTGAGGCCGGTAACCTTCCCACACGACGGAGCCAGCCATGCAGGCAGTAAG
>JANXTD010000064.1 GCA_025352585.1 Fimbriiglobus sp. | reverse complement strand
CAGCGCCCGGAGTTCTTCGCACGCTGGACGCGCGAACTCCGGTCGCTAACGCTCGAAGAACTCCGGTCGCTGACACTTCCGGCTCGCCAGTCGCCGCCGCGCCGTCACTGCGACTTTTGGCGCGCAAGCTCGGCATCGACCTGGCGACCGTTCGCGGCAGTGGCCCCGGCGGCCGCGTCTTGCTCGACGACCTGACGCCGCGAATCGCCCCCCGCAACGGCGACACGCCGAAGCTCGACTTCGGCACGCCGGGGACGCGGGTCAAGCTCGCCGGGCTGCGCCGCACGATCGCCGCGCAGATGGTGGCGTCGGCGACGGCGATTCCGCACTACACCTACGTCGACGAGTGCGACTTCACGGAACTCGTGCGGCTGCGGGACCAGTTGAAGGGGCCGCTGGCGAAGCTCGGCGTCAAGTTGACGTACCTGCCGTTCGTCCTCAAAGCGGTCGCGCTGGCTCTCCGGGAGGTGCCGATCGTCAACGCCACCCACGACGACGCGACGGAGGTTACGACCCTGCACGACCGCACCCACCTGGGCGTCGCCGTGGCCGCGGCGGCGGGGCTGTTCGTCCCCGTGGTGCGCGACGCCGACCGGCGCGACGTCGTCAGCCTCGCGCGTGAGATCGAGCGGCTGAGTGCCGATGTTCGCGCCGGCAAGGCGAAGCCGGAGGACTTGCGCGGCGGGACGTTCACCGTCACGAGCATCGGCAGCGTCGGCGGGCTGATCGCGACGCCGATCGTCAATCGCCCTCAAGTCGGCATCCTGGCTGTGGGCAAGGTCGTCCGCCGGCCGGTCTACGACGACGCGGGCCACGTCAAGCCCGCCGACCTGGCGTACCTGTCGTTCTCCTTCGACCACCGCATCGTCGACGGGGCGGTCGGCGCGAGCTTCGGCAACGCCGTGATTCGCCGGCTGCAAGCCCCCGCCGCCCTCCTACTCCCCGAGGCCGTATGAACCCGACGCTGGCGAAAATCGAGCGGGCGAAGTTGCCGGTGTTCGCCATCGGGGTGCTGCTGGCAGGGTTCGCCTGGTCGATGGCGACGATGGGCGATGTCTTCCAGGACCTGTTCATCTACCGCGCCGGGGCCGAGCTGCCGCGCCGCGGATGTAGCCCGTACGACACCGAGGCGTTGCGGGCCGAGGTCACGCGGCAATTCCCGGACGACATCGAGTTCCATGAGAACTGCGGCTTCTTCCTCACGCCGCAAGCCGTGGCTTTCTTGACGCCGTTCGCGCTGCTGCCGTGGCCGGTCGCGCGGGCGGCCTGGACGGCGCTGTCGTTCGGGGTGCTGCTCGCCGGGCTGTGGCGGCTGCCGGTGCCGACGGGTCGCGGCTGGTGGGGGACGCTGCTGGGCCTGGCGGTCCTGGCCGACCCGCTGTCGTCGATGGTCGCCTCGCTCGGCCAGACGACGACCCTGATGGCGGGGCTACTCCTGCTGGGATACGCGGCGATCACGCGGGGCCGGCCGGTGCTGGGGGCGCTGGCGTGGTCGGTGCTGTTCCTCAAGCCGCACACCGCCTTGCCGCTGCTGCCGCTGGCGTTCGCCCTCGGCGGCCGGCGCTGCGGGCTGACACTGATCGCCGCCGTCGTCGCCGGCAACCTGCTCGGCCTGGCCCTGTCGCCCGACCCGCTGGGCCTGCCGCTGGAGTACCTGCGGCACCTGGCTGATGGGCACAAGGTCGTGAAGTACAACCGCGTCGAGTACAACCCGCTGATTACGAGCTGGAACAGCGCGCTCCTCGCCGCCGGCGGCCCGCTGATCGAGTTGGGCATCGGCGGGGTGCTGGCCGGCTACGCGCTAGTGCTGGCGGTCGTGCTGGCCCGGTGCCAGGGCCGCGTACCCGACCCCGCATGGCTGCTAGCCGTGGCGGTCGCGGCGGTGCCGGTCGTTTGCCAGGTGCTGGGCTACGAGATGTTACTGCTTGTAGGCGTGCTGCCGCTGGTGGCTCAACGCTGGCCCGGCACGCCGTGGTGGCGGCTGGCGCTCTTGGGCGGCTTCTGGCTGCTGAAGTCGCTCCCCGTCGAGACGGCCAACGCGCTGGCGGAGGCCGTCGGCCAGGGCCGGCTGGGGCAACTCGTGGTCGCGCACCGCAGCTTCGCGGCGCTGGGGATTTTGGGCGTGGCGTTGACGCTACCGCCCAAGAACTACAGCGCCGCCGCCGGCAGGCGGTTCTGGGGGTCGACGAAGATCACCTTCGGCGCGTGACGCTTCGCGGCCTTGTCCGAAAGGGTCGTGAAGGTGGCGATGATGAGCAGGTCGCCGGGCTGGATGAGGTGCGCCCCCGCGCCGTTGACCTGGATCGTGCCGCTGCCGCGCTCGCCGGACAGGGCGTAGGTCGTCAGGCGGGTGCCGTTGGTCACGTCCCAAACTTGGATCTGCTCGAACGGCAGGATGTCGGCGGCGTCGAGCAGGTCCTGATCGACGCTCAGGCTGCCCTCGTAGTGCAGGGCCGTGGCCGTCACGGTCGCCCGGTGGATTTTCGACTTCAACATCACGCGACGCATGGCAACTCTCGCT
>JANXTD010000040.1 GCA_025352585.1 Fimbriiglobus sp. | reverse complement strand
CCGTAAGGTCTCCGACTGCCAACACTGTTCCCGCCCGCTTCGACCCTCGCTCGCGCGTCGGGCTAACAAGAGTCGTCTGCGGCGGAGCCACGGACGGCAATCGCGGCGTTCTCATATCATGCCTGCGTCCTTTCGCCGCTGGGGGTCAGTCCGTGAGTGAGCGTCCGTGGTACCGCTGCGCCGGGTTCGTGGCGAGCCTGCTGCTCGCGACCGTCGGGGTCGTGGGCACGTCGCTGTACGCCAACCTCAGCTACGACGTGACCGACCCCGACGACTACGCCGACTTCCCGCCGTTCAAGGCGGGGCACAACGCCAACCACAACGACCACCTCGGCGGCGAGTACCTCAAGATCGCCGAGGCCCTCGTCGCCGGCCGCGGCTACGCCGACCCCTTCGGCACCCCCACCGGGCCGACCGCCTGGATGCCGCCGCCGCTAACGCTGTTCCAGGCCGCGCTGCTCGACTACTACGGCCTCGACCGGGTCGCCGTCGCCAACGTCGTCATCGCCTGCCAGGCCTTGACCCTGTGGCTCACCGCCGTGCTCACCCTCGTGGTCGCGTGGCGCTGGGCACCGCGCGTGCCGGGCGTGGTCGTCGTCGCGCTCATGGCGCTGGGCCTCATCACGCGCTTCCACACTGCTTTTCAGGTGACGCACGACTCGTGGCTGGTGCTGCTCGCGCTCGACGGGCTGGTGGCGTTCGCGTTGTGGGGCCACTTCCCCTCCTCGACCGGGCGCTCGATCGTTTGGGGCGTCGGCGGCGGGCTGGCGGCGCTCGTCAGCCCGGTCCTCGGGGCCTGCTGGGTCGTCCTCACGGTCGCCGAGACCCGCCGGCTGCGGCCGCTCGGTGTCGCCGCCTTCGCGTGCGCCTTGACCGTGTCGCCGTGGGTGGCGCGCAACGCCGTGGTCTTCGACCGCTTCATCCCGGTGAAGTCGAACCTCGCCTACGAACTCTACCAGTCGCAACTGCTCTGCGAACGGGGCCGGCTGAGTGACAAGGTGTTCAGCATGCACCCCTACGCGACCCACGGCGCGGAGCGGGCGGAGTACGCGGCGCTCGGCGAGATCGAGTTCCTCGACCGCAAGGGCCGCGCCTTCACCGACGACGTGTCCCGCCGGCCGTCGGTCTTCGCCGGCAAGGTCGCCGACCGCTTCCTGGCCGCGACGCTCGACTACAGCCCGATGGACCCGAAGGAGGCCGAGCGCAAGGAGCTGACCGCGCTGTGCGAGTTCGCCCACCCGCTGCCGTTCCTGGCGGCCTGCGGTTTACTTTTGCTCGCCCCGGTCGTGCGGCTGCCGCGGGCCTACTGGGTCACCCTGGCGGTCCTGGCGGTCTACCTCGCGCCGTACGTGCTCGTCAGTTACTACGAGCGCTACGAGTTCCCGCTGTGGGGCCTCAAGACGCTCGCAATCGTCTGGCTGCTGGACGTGCTGCTCGGCCTCGCGGCGGCGCTTGGCGGGCGAATCCGGGCGCGCCGCCTTGAAGATCGGCCGGCCGCGGCGACACTAGCCCCGCCAGGCGTTTCCTCCCCCGCCGGAGCCTCGACCGTGACCCGGATGACCCTCGCCCTCGCCGCCTCGGCAGTCGGGTTCGCCCTCAGCGCCGCCGCCGCCGACCCGAAGCAGGACCCGCGGCTGCTCGACGAATTCTCCGTCACCGACGCCGGCGGCCGGGCCGTGTTCACGCGCGAGGCCGACGGCTTCCGGGTCAAAGCCCCCCGCAACCCGTTCGACGCCCTGTACGCCGCGAAGGGCCTGTACCGCCGCAACGTCTGGGACATCGTCACGAGTTACGCCGTCGGCGGGGACTTCGAGTACGTCGTCAAGTACGAGGTGGCGAAGCTGGGCGAGCCGGGCAAGCCGGCCGTCGCCGAGACGAACGCCGAGATCGCCATCGACAACCGCGGCCGGGACGGCCTGGTCGCGCTGAACGTCAACTCGAAGCCGGGCGACCCGAAGTGCTTCCGCACCATGCGGGTGTTCCCCGGCAGCGCCGGCACCCACTTCAACATGACGACCTTCCCGCGCAAGTCGGACGCCGGCCGGCTCGCCATCCGCCGCGTCGGCTCCGAACTGTCGCTGCTCGTTGCCGACGGGGCGAACGAGCCGCTCGTCGAGTTGGTGCGCTACCCGCACGACCCGCGCGGCAGCCCGAACCTGCGGGTCAGCGCCTACCAGGGCCAGGAGGCGACGCGCGGGCCGGTGGACGTGCTCCTCAGCGACATCGCGATCCGCGCCGACAAGGTGGTCCGCGGCCCCGCGGCGCGGGAGGCGACGCCGCCGGCCACGCCGCGCGCGAGTTACCCCGTCGCCATCGACTACACGCGCAACCCGGCGGCGATCCTCACCGACTTCAACCAGACCAACGACACGGCCAAGGCCTTCCGCGTCGAGGGGGACGGCCTGCGCATGCAGCCGCCGGTGCTGCCGGCGCACAAGAAGGACGCGAACGCGTACTGGCTGCGCGACTCGCGCTACTCGCTGCACGGGGACTTCGAGTTCGCCGTCAAGTACGACCTCGCCCAACTCGGCCCGGTCGGCAAGGAGTCGGGCTACCGCACCGCCTCGGTGAGCCTCGGCGTCGAGACGGCGGGGCCGCTGGGGTCGGTGAGCCTGAGCCGCGGCCTGTCGGGCGACACGACGCAGCGCTTCTCGGTGACGCACTACTCGCCGACGAAGGCTGGCCCGCAGTGGGACACGCAGACCTTCCCCGCGTCGGCGAAGTCCGGCCGGCTGGCGATCCGCCGCGTCGGCTCCGAGATGTCGTTCTGGGCGGCCGAGGGCGACGGCCCGGAGCGGCTGCTGGTGCGCCGGCCGTGGGACTCGAAGCCGGTGCCGCGCATCCGCCTCAACGCCGACCAGGGCGGCACGCCGGTGACGCCGGTCAACGTCCTGCTCACCGGGCTGACCGTGCGGGCCGAGTCGCTGACCGACCTCCAGAGCGGCGCGCCGATCGGCCCGCCCCCGCGCCCGGCCGGCGACGACCCCTCGGCCGAGACGGTGGTGTTCGAGGGTGCCCCGGTCGAGAAGTCGAAGAAGTTCCGCAACCTCGGCCTCGCCGCGCTCGCCGCGGCCGCGACGCTCACCGCCGCGGGGGCGGCGCTG
>JANXTD010000946.1 GCA_025352585.1 Fimbriiglobus sp. | reverse complement strand
GCCCGGCAGGGGGGTGGCGTCCGGCACGATGCGGTCGTCGAGGGTTTGCAGCGTCGGGCGGGACTTGGAGAGGGCCATCGACTTGTTACTGGGTTAGCCTACAGGCACGTCACCGGTGACGTGCCTGTAGGCTAACCCAGGTCGCGCGGGCGTTGCAAGGATAATCCGCACAGTTCTCCGATTCACACTTTCCGCGTCACCACAGCGGGTTGCCGGAATCCGCCCCAGGCGGTTGAAACGGCGCGGCGGCTTGCAACACTAGAGCGTAGCCGCTTCCCCTTGAGACGCCGCCATGACCTCGGTTGCCGACGAAACCCTCGCCGCGATTTCGCACGTCCCCAACGCGCTCGGGCGCTTCGGCCGCTACGGCGGGCGGTTCGTCCCTGAAACACTCATGTTCGCCCTCGACGAACTCGACACCGCCTACCGCGGGGCGATCGAAGACCCGGCGTTCATGGCCGAGTTCCACGAGATCCTCAACGAGTACGTCGGCCGGCCCTCACGCCTCTACTTCGCCCAGCGGCTCACCGCCGCGGCGGGGGGGGCACGCATCTACCTCAAGCGCGAGGACTTGAACCACACCGGGGCGCACAAGATCAACAACGCCATCGGCCAGGCGCTGCTGACTAAGCGCATGGGCAAGCAGCGCATCATCGCCGAGACGGGGGCCGGGCAACACGGGGTCGCCTCCGCCACCGCGGCGGCGCTCTTCGGGCTGTCGTGCAAGGTCTACATGGGCGTCGAGGACATCCGCCGGCAGGAGTTGAACGTCTTCCGCATGCAGGCGATGGGCACCGAAGTCTACGGCGTCACGTCGGGCAGCAAGACCCTCAAGGACGCGACCAACGAGGCGATGCGCGAGTGGATGTCGAGCGTCGAGCACACCCATTACATCATCGGCAGCGTCGTCGGCCCGCACCCGTTCCCGCGCATGACCCGCGACTTCCAGTCGGTCATCGGCGTCGAGACCCGGCAACAATGCCTCGACCAGATCGGCCGGTTGCCGGACGTGGTGACGGCGTGCGTCGGCGGCGGATCGAACGCGGCGGGGATGTTCTACCCGTTCGTCGATGACGCCGAAGTCGAACTCGTGGGTGTGGAGGCCGGCGGCCGCAGTTTGAAGGCCGGCGACCACGCCGCGACCCTGACTTACGGCCAACCCGGCGTCTTGCACGGCAGCTACAGCTACGTCCTGCAAGACCCCGACGGCCAGACCGCGGACGTCCACTCGGTGAGTGCCGGCCTCGACTACCCCGGCGTCGGCCCGGAGCACAGCTACTGGAAGGACGCCAAGCGCGTGCGCTACTGCAACGTCAGCGACGACGACGCTTTGGAGGCGTTCCACGAGTGCGGCCGGCTCGAAGGGATTCTGCCGGCGCTCGAGACGGCCCACGCGCTGGTCGAGACGATGCGGGTCGCCGCCAAGCGGGACAAGGACGACGTGGTCGTGCTCTGCTTCAGTGGCCGCGGCGACAAGGACTGCGCCGAGGTGGCCCGCGTGATGGCCGCCAAGAAGGCCAAGTGACGGCCGCCCGCCCCCGCCTCGCCGTCCGCGTCTTGAGGGAACTGAACGCCTACGGCACCATCGCCGCCGGGGTCGCCCTGGCGTCGCTAGGCATCGGCAGTTTCCTGCTGCCCGCGCACTTCATCGACGGCGGCTGCACCGGCGTCTCGATGCTCCTGGCGAACCTCCTCAACGTGCCGCTGCCACTGCTGCTGGTCGTGATCAACGGCCCCTTCATCGTCATCGGCTACCGCCACGTCGGCGGCCGCTTCGCCATGCGCAGCACTGTCGCGATCGTGGCGATCGCGTTGGCGCTGGCGCTCGTGCCGTTCCCGGTGGCGACGACCGACAAGTTGCTCGCGGCGGCCTTCGGCGGCTTCTTCGTCGGCGCGGGCGTCGGCCTGGCGATCCGCGGCGGTGGCGTTCTCGATGGCACCGAAATCCTTGCCGTCCTGCTGAGCAAGAAGTCCCCCGCGACCGTCGGCGAAGTCGTGCTGGGGCTGAACGTGGTGATCTTCGGCACCGCGGCGTTCTTCCTGGGCGTCGAGCCGGCGTTGTACTCCGGCCTGACGTACTTCGCCGGCTCGAAGACGATCGACTTCCTGCTGCACGGCATCGAGGCGTACAACGCGGTACTCGTGGTGTCGCAGAAGAGCGACGACGTGCGGGCGGCGATCCTCAGCGAGATCGGCCGCGGCGTGACGATCCTGAGCGGCAAGGGCGGCTACACCAAGGCCGAGCAGGAGGTGCTGTTTTGTGTCGTGACGCGGCTCGAAATCACCCGCTTCGAGGCGGTGGTGCGGGCCCAAGACGACAACGCCTTCCTGGTGATCCTGCCGGTGCTGGAGGCGATCGGCGGCGTCGTCAAGCAGAGGAATTTCCAGTGAGCCGGGGCGGCCGTGGGTTCGGTCTTCTGTAGCTGGCCGCTGTG
>JANXTD010000902.1 GCA_025352585.1 Fimbriiglobus sp. | reverse complement strand
GGCGCACTGGTTCAAGTCCGGGCACGGCCTGGTCGAGTTGCGGTGGGTGGGCGTGCGGGACCGGACCGGCACGCACCGCGACGAGTTCCTCTACGCCACCGACCCGGCGCTGACCCCGACCCAGATCGTCGGCTACTACTGCGGCCGCTGGGGCATCGAGACCACCTTCCAGGAGATGCGGGCGCATCTCGGACTCGAGACGACGCGGGGGCGCTGCGCGAAGACCGTCACCCGCGCCGCCCCGTGCCTGTTCGGGTTGTACACCGCGGTGGCCCTGCTGTACGAGGCGACGCCCCAGGGCGAGCGGTCCGGCGCGGTCGCGTGGCCGGGCAAGGCGACCGTGACGTTCTCCGACGCGCTGGCGTGCGTCCGCCGCCGGACGTGGTGCGAAGGGGTTCTGCGACAGGCCGGGTGCGGGGCGGGTCTCTCGGAACTCCCGGAGCCGATCCGGGAACTCCTACTCACCACGCTGGCTCCGGCCGCATGACGGGCCATGTAATCGGCACCAGCCGAGCTAAGAGTCGCCGAAGGGGGCCAAAGGCTCGCCAGAATCAACGCACCGGACTTGATGTTTCGGAGGGGTCCTATCCAGTCGATTTCCGTCACCGAGCGTCTGGTCAAAGAGTACGCGGTTTACATCGACACGCACCACGCGAGTTCCGACCCGGAGGTGCGGCAAACGGTCGCGGAGTTTCGAGTCTCCACGAAGCAGCTCGAAGGCGACCTCGTGTGGTACCGCCAGTTCGTAGCCAGCAGCACCGCGACACCACGCCCGCGCTGAGTGCCGGGAACGCCACGCTATCGCGGCGGACTGGTCTTCTGGAGCTGGCCTCTGGGAGGCCGGTCTTACCCCTGAGTCGTTGGCCTCCGACACGGGGAGCGGGTCCGGCCTCATGGAAGCCAGCTCCAGAAGTCAAAACCGCCGCCCTAGCTTTTAGCTACTCCCCGCCGCCGCGTGCCGCTCTGCGAAGCGCCGCACCTTACGGCGCATGAGCCAGCGGATGTAGCGCGGCCAGGCGCGCTTGCCGAAGCAGGCCCACCAGGCGTCGCGGCCGACCGGCGTCTCGCGCCGGCGACTCAGCAGCGCCCCCACGACTCGCTCGGCGACGTACTCGGGGCTGACCGCGCCGGCGAAGTCGAGAGCGACCTTGCCGACGTGCTGAATGTAGTGCTTGGCCGGGTCGTCGGTTTTCACGAGGCTCGGGTGGACGAGCAGCACGTCGATGTCGAACTGGGCGAATTCGAGGCGGATCGCCTCGCTGAAGCCGGTGATCGCGTGCTTGCTGCCGCAGTGCTCGGACATGCTCGGCACGCCGACGCGGCCGCAGGTACTCGCCACGTTGACGACCGCCGCCCGCCAGCCGCTGCCGTCCTTGCGGCCCTTCAAGCTGCTCCTCAAGAGTTCCGGGTGGGTGACTCGGATCATCTCGACGGAGGCGAAGAAGTTCACCTCGGTCACGGTCCGCAGAATTTCGGGCGTCGAGTCGGTGAACTCCGCGAAGCTCGCGGTGCCGGCCGAATTGATGAGCACGTCGATGCCGCCGAAGCGGCGCACCACGTCGGCGACGAGTTTGGTCCGCGCCGCGGGGTCGGTCACGTCGGCCGGGAACGCCTCGCACTCGACGCCGTCGGCCCGCAACTTCGCCACGAGGGTGTCGAGCGCGTCGGCGGTGCGGGCGACCACGGCGAGCCGGGCCTTCTCGGCCCCAAGGCGCTCGGCGGTGCGTCGGCCGATGCCGCGCGACGCCCCGGTGACGACCACCACCCGACCGGCCAAGTCCTGAGCCATGCGACGACACCTTCGAGAGACGTGATGCGGCAATCGCGTCAGTTTACGGCGTCGGTCCGCCGATACCACCCGGAGGGATGCGATGAGCAAGACGTTCGACGTGACGCTAAACGCGATGATCGACGAGACGCTCGGGGACTGGGCCGACTTCCTGGCCGACCGCGTCGGGGTGCCGCGCGGCCCGGCGGTCGCGCTCGACACCGACCTCTCGGCGACGCTGCAAGCCGACCGGCTGTTCCGCGTCGGGGGCGACCCGCCGACTCTGCTGCACCTCGAAATGGAGTCCACGAGCCACCTCGGCATGCCCGACCGGATGTTGCGCTACAACGTCGCCGCGACGGCAGCCAACGGCGGGGCCTTGACCCGCAGCGTGGTCGTGCTGTTGCGCCCCGAGGCTAACGCCAGCGACCTGACGGGCGTCCTGGAGCGCGGGACGCCGCCGTACCTGACGTTCAAGTACGGCGTCGTGCGCGTCTGGAAGGAATCGACGGCGGCGTTGCTGGCGGCCGGCCCCGGCCTGGCCCCGCTGGCGATCCTCACGAACGAGTCGGTACGGGACCCGGACGCCGCCATCGAGAAGGTCCACAAACGCTTCCGCGGCTCGAACGTGCCGGAACTCTTGTCGCGTCAGTTGATCGGCGCGACCTTTTTCCTGGCCGGTTTGCGGTACAATAACGCACAGGTCGATAGATTCCGCTTGAGGTTCGACATGACACTCGAAGACTCGACTAGCTACCAACTCGTTTTGAGGATGGGGGCCGAGAGGGGCAAGCTCGAGGGCAAGCTCGAGGGCAAGCTCGAGGGCAAGCTCGAGGTCGCGCGGTCGTTCCTGCTCCGTTTGGGGACCAAGCGCCTCGGTCCGCCCCCGGTGGCAATCCTCGCCCGCTTGCAAGCTGTCACGAACCCGGACCTCCTCGAACCGCTCGCCGAGCGCGTCCTGGATGCGGCCACTTGGGATGAACTGGTCTCGGGGCTATAACGACTCTCCCACCCGCCAAGGTTTCCCCTGATGACTACGCTCCGCCTCGACCAAGTCGCCGTTCACTTGCGGCCCGTCGATAACATCGCTGTTGCCGCGCGGCCGATCCCCCCGGAGACGCGGCTGACCCACGACGGCGGCACCGTCACCGTCGCCACGCCGATCAAGATGGGCCACAAGTTCGCCGTCGTGCCGATCAAGGAGGGCGACCCGGTCCTCAAGTTCGGCCAGGTGATCGGCTTCGCGGCGCGGGCGATTGCGGTAGGTGAGCACGTCCACGTCCACAACGTCAAGGTCGAGCGCTTCGAGCGCGACTACGCCTTCGGGGCCGACCTGCCGGTGCCGCTGCCTCCGCCGGCCGAGTGGGAGACGTTCAAGGGCTACGACCGCGGCCCCGACCGCCCGGCCCACCAGCGCTACGGCACCCGCAACACCATCGCGATTATCAGCACGGTCAACTGCTCCGCGAGCACGTCGAAGTACATCGCCGAGCGGCTGCGGGCGC
>JANXTD010000306.1 GCA_025352585.1 Fimbriiglobus sp. | reverse complement strand
GACAACGTCCGCCGCGAGACGGCCCGCATCGCCCTGACGAAGTTGATCCTCGACGGCCGCATCCACCCGACCCGCATCGAAGAAGTGGTGCTCGAAACGCAGCAGGAGATGGAGAAGACGATTCAAGAGGCGGGGCAACAGGCGGTGTTGAACGCCGACGTGGCGATGCCGCACGAGAAGATCGTCCACCTGCTCGGCCGGCTCAAGTTCCGCACCAGCTACTCGCAAAACGTGCTGCTGCACAGCCTCGAGGTCGCGCACCTGTGCGGCATGATGGCGTCGGAACTCGGCCTCGACCCGCGGCTCGCGAGGCGCTGCGGGCTGCTGCATGACGTGGGCAAGGCGGCCGACCACGAGATGGAAGGCGGGCACCCCAAGGTCGGTGCGGAACTCGCCAAGCGTTACGGCGAGACGAGTAAGGAAGTCCTGCACGCCATCGCCGGACACCACGACGACATCACGGTGGACCACATCTACACGGTCCTCGTCGCCGCCGCCGACGCCATCAGCGCCAGCCGGCCGGGGGCGCGCCGCGAGACGCTGGAGCGCTACGTCAAGCGCATGGCCGACCTCGAGGCGGTAGCGTGCGGCTTCCCCGAAGTCGATGCGGCGTTCGCCATCCAGGCGGGGCGCGAGTTGCGAGTGATCGCCAACTCGCACCGGACTTCGGACGCCGACGCGGTGCGCATCTGCCGGGAAATCGCCCGCGCCATCGAGGAGCAACTCGACTACCCTGGCGAGATCAAGGTGACCGTCATCCGCGAGATGCGCATCCTCGAAATGGCCAAGTAACGAGGGAGTTTGCCGCGTGCGGTTCCTGTTCGTCGGCGACGTGGTCGGCAGCCCCGGCGTCAACTTCGTCGCCAAAGTCTTGCCGGGGTTGCGCGTCAGCGAGGCCCTCGACTTCGTCGTCGTCAACGGCGAGAACGCCACCAACGGCTCCGGGCTGACGCCGCGTGACTACCGCAAGCTGCGGCAATCGGGGGCCGACGCGATTACGCTGGGCGACCACATCTACAAGAAGTTCGAGATCGCCGAGGTCTTGAACACCCCCGCCGAGCCGATCGTCAAGCCGGCCAATTACCCCGCCGTCTCCCCCGGCCGCGACCACTGCACCCTGATCGTCAACGGCGTGCGCGTGGTCGTGATCTCGCTGATGGGCCGCACCTACATGCGGGCCGTCGATTGCCCCTTCGCCGCCGTCGACCGCGTGTTGGCGACTGTCCCGCCCGGCAGCGTCATCGTCGTGGACGCCCACGCCGAGGCGACCGCCGACAAGTACCAACTCCTGCACCACCTCCAGGGCCGCGTGACCGCAATTCTGGGCACGCACACGCATGTGCCCACGGCCGACGAGCACGTCCGCAACGGCACCGCGTACATCACCGACGCCGGCATGACCGGCCCGCACGAGAGCATCCTGGGCCGCCGCGCCGACCGCGTGCTGGCGACCGCGACGACCTTCGCGCCGACGAGCTTCGACGTGGCCACCGGCGACGTGCGGCTCAACGGCGTCGTCGTCGAGTGCGACCCCGCGACCGGCCGCGCGACGGCGATACGCCGGCTGTGCGTGCGGGAAGGATAACAACGTCGGTCACAACTTACCCGTCCGCGACAACTCCTGTTGCGTGAACCCCGCCACCGCTCACGGTGTCGTTTGGGTATACTGTCGCGATAGCATTCCCCAGGAGTCGTTGCCATGACCCTTCCCCGCGTCGAACTCGTCCCTCTCCGCCCGGCCGTCCGCTCGGACGCCGCGACCACGCTCGACCTGCTCATCAAGATCACGCCGCCGCCCGCCGAGTTGAACGCCCCGCGGCCCGCCTTGAACCTCGGGCTGGTCATCGACCGCTCCGGGTCGATGGACGCCGACAAGAAGATCAAGTTCGCCCGCGAGGCGGCGGTCTACGCCGTCGAGCAGCTCCTGCCGACCGATCGCGTGAGTGTGACGGTCTTCGACGGCGAGGTGCAGACGCTCGTCGAGAACGCCCCGGCCGTCGATAAGGCCGCGATCGTGGCCGTGATCCGCCGCGTCGTCACCGGCGGCTCGACGGCCCTGCACGGCGGCTGGAGCGAGGGAGGCCGGCAAGTCGGCGGGCACCTGCTCGCCGGCGGCATGAACCGCGTGCTGCTGCTCTCCGACGGCCAGGCGAACATGGGCGAGCAGAACCCCGTCGCGATTGCCGCCGACGTGGCCCGGCTCGCCAAGGAGGGCGTCAGCACGACCACGATGGGCCTCGGGGACGACTACAACGAGGACTTGCTCGAGGCGATGGCCCAGGCCGGCGACGGCAACTACTACTACATCGAAAGCCCCCAGCAACTCGGCGACATCTTCCAGACCGAGTTGCTCGGCCTGATGGCGAACTTCGGCAACGCCGTCCGGCTGACGGTCGAGCCGCAAGGGAGCGTGACCGTCGCGGAGGTGCTCAACGACTTCGAGCCGGACCCGCACGGACTTGGCCTGAAGTTGCCCAACCTCGTCGCCGGCATGCCGATCCTCGCCGTCGTCCGGATCAACGTCCCGCCGGCGAGCGTGGGCGGCGACCTCTGCCGCGTCCGCCTGTCGTGGCTCGGCCCGAAGCAGACCGAGCGCCAGGAACTCGCCGTGACGTTGACGCTGCCCACAGTCGCGTCGCCGGTGTTCGAGGCTTTGCCGGTCGCCGCCGAAGTCGAGGAGCACGCGCTTGTGGCTGGCTGCGGCGGTCTTGAGTGCGGCGTCGATATCGGCCTTGGCCTGCGAAGGTTCGGGATAGATATGGCGCTGAGCAGAGCTGGCCAATCCT
>JANXTD010000901.1 GCA_025352585.1 Fimbriiglobus sp. | reverse complement strand
ATAGGAGTTACGCAGTTGGGACCCTGGGTAGTTTGCGAAGTGCTGTTTCAAGCGTTTTTTGAACTTGAATCCTTGCCCAGTGTCCCAACTGCGTAACTCCTAAACCAATACTCGAATTCGGTTTTCTCCGCGACTCTGCGTCTCCGCGGCAAAATTGGTTTTGGTGGACGGCTCAACTCAGCGCCAGCACGGCGTACGTCGTCGCCAGCACGGGGTCGTCTTCGCGGACGAGTTCGAGGCGGTTCGACCAACTGCCGTCGCTCGACTGAGTGTCGGCCAGGTGCTTTCGCAACGCCGGGCGGACTTCGGGCAGCGCCTCGGCGACCGCGGCGGCGTAGTAGAAGTAGACGGCGTCGCGGTTCGCTTCGTGGGCGGCGGTGTAGTCGCCGGGGTGACGGTCGGCGCGGAAGTGCTCGCGCAGCCACGCCTCCGACCGCGTGTCGGGCCAGCCCAGCAGGCGCTCGCAGAGCGCGCCGTCGGCGGTGGCGCTGCCGTAGCTGCGCAGCACGCCTCCGACCTGCCCGGCCTTGTTGCGTACGGGGTCGCCGGTGACGAAGTGGTAGCCGCCGTCGGGGTTCTGCATTCGCGCGACGAACGCCGCCGCCTTCGCCCTGAGGTCGGCCGGGAGTGGCCCGCACGCCGCGAGGGCTTGCAGCGCGAAGCGGGTCGCGGAGAGGTTCGACTCGAGCAGGTGGTGCGCCGGCATCGGCACGCCGGGGGCCGGCTTCCGCGGCACGCCGGGGTAGTAGCCCCAGCCGCCGTAGTGGGCGTCGGCCGGCGACCAGCCGTGGGCCTCGGTCAACTGCCGGGCGAGGAGTTCGCGCCGGAAGGCGTCGCGAGCCGGCCCGGTGAGCGTGCGGGTTGCCAGCGCGGCGGTGTAGACGGGGTAGGCGAAGCCGTCGGGGCCGGGGTTCAGCGTGCCGTCGGGCCGCGTGAACGAGGTCAGGAAGTTGACGGCTTTGCGGCGGGCGTCGGCCGTGAGGTCGGCGAGTGCGGTCGCTTGTTGCAGGGCGTGCAGCACCAGCGGGGTCAGCGCGGTGCCGTCGCGGAAGGCGGCGTAGGTGTCCGAGGGGAACGCGCCGTTCTCGA
Organism: Fimbriiglobus sp.; assembly: GCA_025352585.1. Classification (GTDB taxonomy): domain Bacteria; phylum Planctomycetota; class Planctomycetia; order Gemmatales; family Gemmataceae; genus Fimbriiglobus. The sequence continues at coordinate 5,363 of JANXTD010000901.1, read as the reverse complement.
CCTGCTGCGTCAGCAGGTACGCGACGCCGCGCCGCAACGCGTCCGCGGGGGCGGGCGGGCGCGTCACGGCGCGGGTCGTCGCGAACGTCCCGGCCGCCGGGCGGGCGCAGCCGGCGACGGGGGCGAGGCACGCGGCCAAGAAAGTACGCCGGTCCATGTCACTTCTTCTCGGCGGGGGTCGCGGGGTCGGTCGCCTTCGGCGGGGTCGGCTTCGCGGCCTCTTTCTTCGCCTCGGCGCGGGCGGCGGCCAGCACGTCCTCGGGGAACTTCGTACGGTCGGCGAGTAGCACCAGCAGCGCCGACGCGGTGCAGAAGGTCTTGCCGGTGATGCAGTGGTGGCCGGACCAACTGCCGTTCTTGTCCTGGGCCTTCGGCAGCGACTCCTGCATCTTGCCGTCCCAGTCGTCCCAGTCCTTGCCGCCGCGGACCAGCATCGTCTCGGAGAGGTTCAAGAAGCTCAGGAACTCCTCGCCGCCGTTGGAGCCGAAGCCGGCGACGAAGCGGCCGTCCTTGGCGTCCTTCGCCAGGCCCCGTTGGAACTCGTTGTTGTCGGTGTTGAGCTTGTCGGCGGTTTCGAGCGTCTTGCGCGCCTCGTCCTTCTTGGCCTGCGGGGCCTTGGGGTCAGCGATCACGTCCTTGGCCTTGGCGGCGTCGGCGTTGGCGCTGTTGACCACGTCCTGCAAGTTGGTGCCGGCCTGCCCCTTGGCGTACAGCGGCACCCCCGCCGCCCCCGGCCCGGCCCCGCCGAAGCCGCCGCCCCGGAGGCCACCTTCGCCGCCGAAGCCGCCCCCGAACCCGTAGCCGCCGGGGCTGGCCGGCAGCGCCGCGCTGGCGATTTCGCCGGGCTTACCGGGCTTGCCCGCGACCGGTGCCCCGCCCGCGACTTCGGTCCCCTTCGCGGCGTCGCGCGACTGCCGTGTGGCGCGGGCGATCAGTTCGTCGGCGACGGCCGCGCCGTTCTGGCGGGCGCGGGTCAGCGACTTGGTGGCGAGGCCCTGCGACAGCACGGGTGCCCAGCCGGCGTTGCCGGCGAAGGTGCCGTCCTCCTTCTGGTTCTTGGCGACCTTGTCGAGCGCCTTGTCGAGGCACTTGGCCAGCCGCGTGTCGTCGGCCCCGGCGTGGCCCTTCAGCTCGGAGAGCATCAGCGTGGCGAGGAAGGTGTCGGCGAACGGCCCGATCTTCGACTGCATTTGCGTGTCGCGCACGTCGGTGACGTACAGGTCCTTGGCGTCGGACTTCTCGACGCGCTGGAAGACGAACTTCAGCCCCTTCTGCACGGTCTCCTTGTACTCGCCCTCGGTGGCGGTGTGGCCGGCGCGGAAGAAGGCCAACAGCGTCAGGCAGGTGTCGCCCATGTCCGACGGGTCGGCGGTGTTATCGCCCTCGACGCGGCCGTTGTTCTTGGCCCCGGTGCGCCAGCCGCCGCCCTGCCCCCAGCCGCCGTCGCCGTGCTGCCCCTTCGCCAGGAACGTCAGCCCCTTCTTGACCGCCTCGCTGAGCGGCTTCGGCTCGACGGCGCACTTGAGCGCCGCCGGCTTGGCCGCGACCTTCACCGCGACGGCCGGCGTCGGCGGACGCGCCGGCTCCTCGCCGACGGCCCACGCCCCGAGCGACGCCCCGCCGACCAACGCCGCCAGTGTCGCCACCGGCCGCAACAACCTTGCCATCTCGTGAACCTCCGGACTGGGGAGAAGTTGACACGCCACCTCGACGCGCCCACTCTAGCAGGTCCAACCGCCGAGGGGTTAATCGGTTGGTAACGATCTTGTCACTTCGCCGACCCCGCCTGTGATCGCTGCAACCGCTACGACCGGGTGGACGTTTGCCGGCCGGCGGCGCATCCTGACGGGGTAACCCCCGGCCGCGTGCCGGCCGCTTTCCCGTAGATTCAAGGTTCGCCCGCCATGCAACAGACACTCATCTTGCTGAAGCCCGACGCCGTGCAACGCCGCCTCGTCGGGGCGATCACCGGCCGCCTCGAAGCGAAGGGCCTGCGCCTCGTCGCGATGAAGCTCGTGGCGACGGCGTGCGAGCTGGCCGAGGCGCACTACGCGGTCCACAAGGGCAAGCCGTTCTACGACTCCCTGCTGACGTTCCTCACCAGCGGCCCGACGGTGGCGATGGTCTGGGAGGGCCGCGAGGCGGTGGCCGCGTGCCGCCTGCTGATGGGCGCGACCGACGGCGCGAAGGCGGCCCCCGGCACCGTGCGGGGCGACTTCGCGCTGAGCGTGCAGAACAACCTCGTCCACGGCAGCGACAGCCCCGAGAACGCCGCGACCGAGATCGCGCTGTGGTTCACGCCGGCGGAGTTGACGAAATCGACCCCGACGGACGCGGCGTGGGTGGGGTGACGCGGCCGGCGATCCAGCGCCGTAGCGAACCCTGGCTCTCGCCGGATCGCTTACCCGCGAGCAGATTCGCGACGCTAATGTCTTCGTCGAGCGCCGGCCAATGCACCCCACTGCCCGCGCCGACGAGTCGCCACGCCTGGCGCTCCGCCGGGGTCGCGTGCAGTAGCCGCGGGTACCACGCCAGCGGCACCGACAGCGTGCGTCCGTCCGACAACTCGGCGGCCAGCGCGTCGCTAGTTACGTTGACATCGGTGAGCGTAGGCATCATGACATCATACCACGTCGAGCTTACCGGAAGAATACCCACGTCACCGCGGCGAACACCGGCAGCAGCACCGCCCCGGAGTACGCCAGGTAGCCGAAGAACGACGGCATTGCGTAGCCGCTCTCCTCGGCGATCGCCTTGACCATGAAGTTCGGGCCGTTGCCGATGTACGTGTTCGCCCCCATGAACACCGCCCCGCAACTGATCGCCGCCAACACCCCCGGCCGGTTCGCCGGGAGCCACGCTAACGGCTGGCCGTCGGCCGCGAGGGTCGCCATCGTCAGGTAGGTCGGGGCGTTGTCGAGCACCGACGACAGCAGGCCGGTCACCCAGAAGAACTGCCACGGCTCCGTGACCGGGATGGCACCGCCGTGGACCTTGAGCAGCAGCAGCGCCGGCACCATCGTCGTGAAGATGCCGGCGAAGACGACGGCGACCTCGACGATCGGCCCCCAGGCGAACTGGTTGGCCGACCGCACCGCCTTCGGCGTGAACACGAGCGACAACAGCGTGAGCGCGAGCATGATCGTCTCGGCCGCCGGCTTGGGCAGGTACTTCTGGCCGACCACCGCGGCGACGACGCCCAGCAGCAGCGGCCCGTTCAACTTCCAGCCGCGGATGGCCCGCATCGTCACCGAATCGACGGTCGTCGGCACGCTTTGGCGCAACTCGCGGCGCGACTGCACGGTGTCGAGCGCGAAGAACACGCCCAGCAGCGTGAGGTTCACGGCCAGCCACTCGGGCCACAGCCGCAGGGTCCAGAAGAAGTCGATGCCTTGCAGGAAGCCCAGGAACAGCGGCGGGTCGCCCAGCGGCGTGAGCAAGCCGCCGGTGTTTGAGACGATGAAGATGAAGAAGACCGGCAGGTGCGTCACGCGGTCGCGGCCGGCGTTGGCGCGCAGCAGCGGCCGGATGAGCACCATGCTCGCCCCGGTGGTGCCGATGACGTTGGCCAAGACCGCGCCGACGGCCAGGGTCAGCGTGTTGGCCCACGGCTTACCGGGGACCGTCGCCCCAACCGCGATGCCGCCGGCGATGACGTACAGCGCCGTGAGCATGACCATGAACGAGCCGTAGTCCTCCCACTCGTGGACGAGCGCCGCCGTGGTGTCCGGCCCCGACGCGGCAAGGTAGATCGCCACCGGCACTGCGAGCAGCAGCGCGACGGCGGCCTTGTGCCGGTTGGCGTGCCACCAGTGCCCGGCGACGATCGGCAGGACTGCGATGGCGAGCAACAGCAGCGCGAACGGCGCGGCGGTCCAAAGGGGTAAATCCATGTCGATCGGGTGTCGGGTGTCGGGTGTGGGGTGTGGGGTGTCGCAGACAATCGAGTCTTCGGCCAGGGACGGAAGTGTTTCACGGATCGGGATGTAAAGTGGACAGGGTGAACACTTGTCAGGACGCCGGACTCGGGTCTGCGACACCCCACACCCGACACCCGAAACCCGATCGTGAGCAACCGGATGCAGAGACTCGAAGTGAAAGACCTGGCCATCGACCAGTTGGAGCCGGCCAAGTACAACCCGCGGCGGCCACTCAACCCCAAGGGGCCGGCGTACCGCAAGCTGAAGCGGAGCCTCGAGGAATTCGGCCTGGTCGAGCCGCTGATCTGGAACGAGACGACCGGCCGCGTCGTCGGCGGTCACGCCCGTCTGCGCATCCTCCGCGAACTCGGCTACGCGACCGTCGCGGTGTCGGTGGTGCGGCTGACGGAGGCGCGCGAGAAGGCGCTGAACGTCGTGCTCAACAACCAAGAGGCCCAGGGCCGCTACGACCCCGCGAAGCTGGCGGCGTTGCTCGAAGACCTCGACGGCCTGCCCGAGGCGACGCTGACCGGCTTCGGCCCGACGATGCTGCGCAACCTGCGGCTCGAAGCCCTCGACGAGCTGCCGCCGGAGGAGCTGACCGGCCGCGTCGAGGTGACGCTGCTGCTCGACGCCGAGCGCTACGCGGCGGCCGAGGCGGCGCTGAACGCGCTGGTGCGCGAGTACGACCTCGAAGCGCATGTGCGGCAACTGTGATGGGGCGACCGACTCCGTGGCTCCGCCGCAGGCGACTCTTGTTAGCCCGACGCGCCAGCGAGGGGAGCAAGCCCGAATGGTCCACGCCGCTGGGAGAAGTCGAGGCGGTCGCCCCCCAACAACATTGTCCCTACGGGTTTGCTCCCGTCGCTCGCGCGTCCGGCTAACAAGACGAACAAGAGTCGCCTACGCCCGCTACTGCCCCCCGACGCTTCGGCCCAGGCCCAGCACCGGGATCGCCTCCGGCGGCGTCGGCGTGGGGTTGCGGTCGAGCTTGCGGTAAATCTCCAGCCCGGCGTAGCGGAACGAGTCGTGGTTCGTCTCGAACACGACGCGCCGCTCCAGCTTGTAGCGCTCCGGGTGGCTCAACATCAGGTGGCGGAGTCGCGGGCCGAGGGGCGTGTTCAACTCGAAGAGTTGCGGGAACTCGACGACGATGTACTCGGGGTCGGCCTCGTGCAGCTTCGCCAGCAACTCCGCGTCGGTGCGGGCGAACTCGCGGTAGCCGTTGGCGGGGTCGCTGAGCACCGCGTACAGGAGCTTGTCACCGCGCACCACCCGCAGCGACCGGGTGGCGTCGTGCCGGCGGACCTGGTAGATGAAGCCGCCGTTCAACACGCCCTCCATCAGGACCGGCCGGTCGGTTTCGCGGTGTTCTAGCACATAAATCGCCGCCTCCTCGTAGCCGCGGACGGACCAGCCGGGGTGCCACGTCGATTGGAAGCC
>JANXTD010000890.1 GCA_025352585.1 Fimbriiglobus sp. | reverse complement strand
ATGCTGATGGGTGGTGACGGCTTTGTCCTTCCCCGTCAACATTGTCGCCACGGGTTTGCTCCCGTCGCTTGCGCGTCCGGCTGACGAGAGTCGCCTGCGGCGGAGCCTAATCCAGCCACCGCCGCTCGGTCGGGGTCAGCGTCGCGTCGGGCAGGCAGTCGCGGGCGCGGCCGGCTGCCTTCGCCGCCGCGGCCGGCTGGCCCAGCGCCGTGAGTGCCCTCGCGAGGTAGGCGTGGGCCCGCGCCGAGTCGGGGCGCTCGTCGGCGGCACATTGCAGGGCGTCGAGGGCCTTCGCCAGCGTCGGCTCGTCGCCGTCGCGCTCGGCGATCAGCAGCAGGCCGACGCCACGGTTCAGAGCCGCGCCGTAGTCGTCGCCGGCCGCCTCGGCAATCGCCGCGAGCCGCGTGTGGCAGCGCACCAGGTGCCGGCGCGGGCCGCCGGTCGCCGGCTGGGCCTCGGCGACGACGCGCTCGTAGTGCCGCCGCGCCTCCGGCCCGCGGCCCTGCCGGTCGAGCAGTTCCGCGAGGTGCGCCCGCGGCATCGTCGCCGCCGGGTTGGCCGCCACGTACTCGCCCATGCGGGCCGCCGCCGTCACCTCGTCGCCGCGCTCCAGCGCCTCGGCGGCCTGCGTCAACGCCTCGTCGTCCGGGGCCGAAACCGCCGCGACGACCGGCGACGAACTGGCGCGGTCTTCGGGCCGCGTGAACGGGGCGAAGCAGCCGGTCAACCCGCACGCCCCGCCCAGCAGTAACCCCACGCCGTATCGCATACCCACGGCATCGAACCGCCGGCGCACGGCGGTGCAGGGCAAGCGCGTGGGTCGGACAAGCGGCAGGCGAAACTGTGCCGGCTGTGCCGACGGGGCGACTTGTTACGCTTGGAGGGTCGGATTTAACGCCCGGTACGATTAGGCCAGTGGTGCCGTTAATGTCTCATGAGATGTTTACACCTTAAGTGTTGCGAGGGGGTAGCGACGGTGTTAAAAATGAGGGGCGGTCCCGGTCCCCTCTTTCACCCGGTCCGGAGTTTCTCTCATGCCTCGCGCCCAAGCCCTCCTCGACAGCCTCGGCCGCGCCCTGTGCGACAAGGGACGCCGCGCCTTGACCGGCGAACTCCGCTTCGGCGACGTGCTTCCGGACGTGGCCAAGGCGACGCTGGAGCAGGCCCGCAAGCAGCTCTCGACGGACGAGTTGCGCGCCGCCGTCGGCGACATCGCGGCCCTGGAGCCGCAGGCCTACGCCGACCGGCTGTTGAAGGTCGTCGCGGGCCTGGAGCGGCTGCAACCGGTGCCGTTCAAGGAGCCGCTGAAGGACTACCTGTCGTGCTGGCCGGCAATGGTGCGCCAGGCGCTGCGGCGGCCGTCCGACCCGAAGGGGCACCTGCCGCCCGAGGGGGTGCAGTTCTACAAGCCCGACGACCTGCTGATGTTCCTGCCGGCGAAGCTGCCGCTGTTTCGCGCGGGGACGAACCCGCCGCACCTCGACGACTGGAAGTTGACGAGCTTCCGCGGCATCGGCGAGTGCTCGGAGGTCTGGGCCGGCGAGAGTGCCACCCACCCGGAACTCTCCCCGGCCGCGTTGAAGTTCGTCACCGACCCGCTCAGCGCGGCGCAGGTGATTCTGCACCAGGAAGTGCTCGTCAAGGCCTTCGACCTCAACGACGTGGCGGGGATCGTGCCGCTGCGCGGCATCTACCTCGAGTGCGACCCGCCGTGCCTGGACATCGGCTACGTCTACGGCTACGACCTCACCGGGCTGATGCACGAGTGGGCCTGGCGCTACGACGCGCCGAAGCCCGACGCGGCGGCGCGGATCGTGCGGCGGGTGGCGGAGATCGTCGGCGAGGCCCACAAGCGCGGCGTGGTCCACCGCGACCTCAAGCCCTCGAACGTGCTGTTCCACCCCAAGGACGGCGGCAAGTTCACCATCTGGGTCACCGACTTCGGCTGGGGCCAGATCGCCGCGGCCCGGTCGATCGAACTCGGCAAGGGCGGCACCCCGCGCGGCGAGCAGCACCGCCTCGAACTCCGCGGCGCGTACTCGCCGCTGTACGCCTGCCCGCAACTGTCGCAGTCCGCCCCGCCCGACCCGCGCGACGACGTCTACTCGCTCGGCGTGATCTGGTTCCAGTTGTTGAAGCGCTGCGCCCACGCCCAGCCGCCCTCCGGCACCGACTGGGCCGAGGAGTTCCGCCACCACGGCCTCGGCGACCCGCAAATCAAGTTACTCAACGCGTGCCTCTCCGCCCGGCCTGACAAGCGGCCCGCCAACGCCGGCGAGTTGGCCGAACGGCTCAACGCGATGCGCACCGACTCGAGCATGACCTCGCCGAAGCTGGGGCAGGGCGAGCCGCTGTCGATGTCGGCGGCCGGCGTGCGGCCGCTGGAGGGGCCGGCGAGTTCGTCGATGATCCTGAAGCCGGTCCTCGACCTGCCGGAGCAGCGGACCAACTCCGTCGGCATGGCCTTCCGCCTGGTGCCGGCCGGCAAGTTCCTGATGGGGGCACCGGACGACGAGCCGGGCTGGAACCGCCACGAGTCGCCGGTCCACAGTGTTGTCATCACGAAGCCGTTCTACCTGGGCGTCGGCCCGGTGACGCAGGCGCAGTTCGCGGCGGTCATGGGCTTCAACCCGTCGTACTTCTCGGCGAAGCTCGGCGGCCAGCCGGACTGGCCCGTCGAGAGCGTGACCTGGGGCGAGGCGGAGCAGTTCTGCGCGAAGCTCGAGCGGCTCGACGCGGAGGAGGAGTTGAGCCGCGTCTACCGCCTGCCGACCGAGGCGGAGTGGGAGCACGCCTGCCGCGCGGGCGAGTCGATGCCGTACTTCTTCGGGCAGAAGCTGACCGCCAAGCAGGCGCTCTTCGCCTGCAACACCAAGGCGACGCCGAGCGGCCCGGCCCCGGCGGGGTCGTACCCGCCCAACAAGTTCGGCCTGCTCGACCTTCACGGCAACGTGCTGGAGTGGGTCAACGACTGGTACAGCGCCGGGGCGTACTACGAGGCGGTCAAGGCCGACCCGCAAGGCCCGGACTGCGGGACCTTGCGGGTGAGTCGGGGGGGCTGCTGGCGGATGTACCCGCCGGAGTGCCGCAGCGCGGCCCGCCGCCCGTACCCGCCGAACCACGCGTCGAACACCGTCGGCTTCCGCGTCGCGATGCAGATTTGAGGCGAGTTCCCGGCGAGCCGTCGGCGTGAGCCGGGGGTTTCTCGTCTCCCGCAGGC
>JANXTD010000871.1 GCA_025352585.1 Fimbriiglobus sp. | reverse complement strand
GCCTTCGCCGCGGAGAACCCGCAAGTCTGGGCGGGGCTGCTCGACCGGCTTAACGGGGCGACAAGTTCGTTCCTCAACACGCTCATCTCCGAGGGCGCGGACATTTACCAGCTCTTCGACTCGTGGGCCGGGATGCTGACGCGTGAGGAGTACGCGATGTGGGCCGACCGTTACCACCGGGCGATCTTTGCGGCGTCGCCGGGGGTGCCGCGCATCCTGTTTGTGAAAGAGTGCCCGCACCTCGACCTGATGGCGGCGAGCGGGGCCGAAGTGATTAGCCTCGGCAAGCGGCACAACCTCGCGGCGGCCAAGGCGGCGTACCCGCACCTCGTGTTTCAGGGCAACGTCGATGAGGCAGTCTTACGCCTCGGCACCGTGGCCGACGTGGCGGCGGAGACGGCCCGCGTCACGGCGGCCGGTGGCGGGCACCGGCACATCGTCAACCTGAGCCACGGAGTCGGCAAGGAGACGCCCCCGTGCAATTTTCAGGCGTACGTTCGCGCCGCGAAAGGCATGTGACAAGCGCGCTGCCGTCGGGTATAACCACTCTTCGCCCCCTGCCCCGCGGTTCCTCGCCATGCCCCGCCTCGCGTTGTTGCTACTCGCCCTGCTGTCGGTCGCTGGCCCCGCGTCCGCCGCCGACGACCGGCCGGTGCGGGAGAAGGTGCGCGACATCGAGCGGCACCTGCGGCAAGTCATCGACGACGCCGAGGCGTCGGTCGTCGCCATTTCGGTGTCGCACAGCACGCGCTACCCCGGCCGCATCGACCCGGCGAACCCCGGTCGGCTCGGCGACCACGTCATGCCGATCGGCGTCGGCGGCGGGGCGTTCGACACCAAGCTCGACCTCAGCGACCTCGCCAACGTCGCCGACCACCCCTTCGGCACCGGCGTGGTGCTCGACGCCGACGGGCTGATCCTGACCAACTACCACCTCATCGAGGGTGCCCGCAAAATCTACGTGCGCGGGCCACGCGGCCTCGGCAGTTACGCCAACATCCACGCCGCCGACGCCCGTAGCGACCTAGCGGTGCTGAAGCTGCTCCGGCCGCTGGCCGACTTGAAGCCGATCACGATTGCCGAGGGCCGCGTCGGCACGGGGCCGGCCGGCGAGAAGCCGACGATCGCCCGCGGTATGTGGGTCGTCGCCCTGGGCTTTCCCGACGCGGCCGGCTTCCCCGACGGCGTGCCGGGCGCGAGCTGGGGCATCGTGAGCGCTGTCCGCCGGCGGGCGGCGGTCGGGTCCATCGAGACTGGGGCCGGCAAGCCGCTCACACAGTTGAGCGCCCTGCTCCAGACCGACGCCCGGCTGACCCTCGGCTCGTCCGGGTCGCCGCTACTCAACCTCGACGGCGAGATGGTCGGCCTGAGCACCCCGGCCGCGGCGGTCACTGGGGCCGAGACGGCGGGCGGCTTCGCGATCCCGATGGACCAGAACTTCCGCCGCATCGTCGCCGCGCTCAAGCAGGGCCGCGAGGTCGAGTACGGCTTCCTCGGCGTCCGCTTCGGCGGCACGACGCCCGGCTCGCGGCTGCTCGAGAACGGCCTGCCGATCAGCGACGTGACCCAGGGGTCGCCGGCGGACAAGGCCGGGCTGACCGGCGGCGGGCGCGGCTTCGACCTCAACTCGGGCGACAGCATCCTGGCGGTGGACGGCCAGCCGCTGCGCGAGCAGGACGACCTCTACCTGCAAGTCGGTGCCGCGCTGGCCGGCAACACCGTGAAGCTCACCGTGCAGAGGCTCGGCGCGCGGCGGACCGTCGAGGTGACGCTGGCGAAGATCGGCCACGACTTCCCGTTCATCGCCTCGGTCCGGCCGCCGGCGGCCTTCGGGCTGCGCGTCGATTGGAGCAGCACCGTGCAGGTCAAGGCCGGCGGCGGGCTGCCGCTGCCCGACTGTGTGAGCGTGCGAGAGTTGGAGCCGAACAGCGCCGCGGCCCGCCAGTTCAAGGCGATCGACCCCGAGGCGAAGGGCGTCTGGCTGGTCCTCGCGGTGGACGGCCAGCCGGCGGCGACCCCGGCGCGCTTCTCCGCCTTGACGGCCGGCACGGCGTCGGTGACACTGCGCCTGCTGAACCTGGCCGAGCCGGAGCGGCCCCGCGAAGTGACCCTGCCGTGAACGGGAGCCGGTCGCCATGAAGTACGCCATCTGCAACGAGACCTTCGCCGGCTGGGAGCACGAGCGCGTGTGCGCGGCCGTCGCCGAGTGCGGCTACGCCGGCCTCGAAGTCGCCCCGTTCACGCTCGCGCCCCGCATCACCGACGTGAGTACGGTCCGCCGCTCCGAGTTGCGCTGGGCCGCCGAGCATGCCGGGCTGAGCATCGTCGGCCTGCACTGGCTACTCGCCAAGACCGAGGGCTTCGAGATCACCTCACCCGACCCGGCGGTGCGTCAGCGCACGGGCAAGTACCTCGCCGACCTGGCCCACGCCGCGGGCGAACTCGGCGGCACCGTGCTGGTCCTCGGCTCGCCAAAGCAGCGCAACGTCCCCGCCGGCTACAGCCGCCACGACGCCGACGAATTCGCCCTCGACACCCTGCGGCACTGCCTGCCGGCGCTCGAGCAGTCCCGCGTGACGCTCTGTTTGGAGCCGCTGACGACCGCTGAGACGGACTTCCTGAACCTCGCGGCCGAGGCGGTCGGTATGATCCGCCGGCTGGGCCACCCGCACGTCAAACTCATCCTCGACGTGAAGGCGATGACCGGCGAGTTCGCCCCGGCCCCGGACGTGATCCGCGCCAACGCCGACCAGCTCTTCCACTTCCACGCCAACGACCCGAACCTGCGCGGCCCCGGCTTCGGCGACACCGACTTCAAGCCGATCTTCGAGGCGCTGCGGCAGGCCCACTACCGCAACTGGGTGTCGGTCGAGGTCTTCGACTACACGCCCGACCCGGTGACGATCGCCCGCGAGAGCATCGCCTACATGCGGTCGTGCGAGTGAGGCGTCGCCGAACGCCCGGCGCTAGACCCCGCCCGGAATCGCAGTAGGATGGGGTTGCCGAACCTCCCCCGCCCGTCCCGGAGTCGAATCCCATGCCCTCCCGCTGGTGTCTGCTGGCCTTACTCGGCCTCGTCGCGACGACTTGCGCCCGCGGCCGCGCCGAGGAGAAGAAGCCCGAGGTCCTGGGGGCGATCGAGCGGAAGGACGCGAAGTTCGACGAACTCGTGCCCAAGGACGCCGCGATCGAGGTGCTCGCCGGCGGCTTCAAGTGGTCCGAAGGCCCCGTCTGGTTCAAGGACGGCCAGCACCTGCTCTTCTCGGACATCCCCAACAACCGCGTCTGCAAGTGGTCCGAGAAGGGCGGCCTACAAGCCGACTTCCTCAAGCCCAGCGGCTACACCGGCACCGGCAAGTTCGAGGGCTACGAGCCGGGGGCCAACGGCCTGGCGCTGGACAAGGCCGGCAACCTCGTGCTGTGCCAGCACGGCGACCGACGCATCGCCCGCCTCGAAAAGGACGGCAAGTTCACGACCTTGGCCGACAAGTACAACGGCAAGCGGCTCAACAGCCCTAACGATTTGGTGTACCACCCCAGCGGCGACCTGTACTTCACCGACCCGCCCTACGGCCTGCCCAAGCAGATGAAAGACCCCGGCAAGGAACTCGACTTCCAAGGCGTCTACCGCCTCAAGCCCAACGGCGAAGTCACGCTGTTGACGAAGGAAATGTCGCGGCCCAACGGCATCGGCCTGTCGCCCGACGGCAAGATCCTGTACGTCGCCAACTCGGACTCCGACGCCCCAATCTGGAAGAGCTTCCCGGTCAAGGCCGACGGCACGCTCGGCGAGGGCAAACTGTTCCACGACTGTAGCGCGGCGGTCAAGGAGAAGAAGCCGGGCGGGCCGGACGGCCTCAAAGTCGATGCCAAGGGCAACCTGTTCGCCACCGGCCCCGGCGGCGTCTGGGTCTTCGACCCGGCCGGCAAGCACCTCGGCACGATCGTCACCGGCGTGCCGACCGCCAACTGCGGCTTCGGCGGCGACGGCTCGACGCTGTTCATCACCGCCAACGACAAGCTGGTGCGCGTCAAGACGACGACCAAGGGCCAGGGGTTCTAAGTCTCGTGGCATTTGTTAGCCCGACGCGCGAGCGAGGGGAGCAAACCCGTGTTCGCAAGGTTTGTTGTCAACGACTGTCCGGCCAACGCCCGCAGACATTGCGAATAGGGGTTTGCTCCCCTCGCTCACGCTTCGGGCTAACAAGAATTCGGAGATTCGATGGACCGGCGAGAGTGGATGAAACTGGCGTCGGTCGCCGCGGTTCCGCTAGCCGCCCGGCGGGCCGCCGCGCAGGGCGTGCCGGCGGCGTTCCCCGGCATGACGGTGCGGATGAACGAGCCGCGCAACGTCGAGTTCCCCTTCGCCGAGTTGAGGGGCTTCCAGACGCCGACGGACCAGTTCTACGTCCGCAGTCACTTCGCCCTGCCGAAACTGGACGTGGCCAACTTCAAGCTCAGCGTCGAGGGCGAAGTCGAGAACCCGCTGACGCTCACACTCGATGAGCTGTCGAAGCTCGGCGAAGTGACGATGCCGCTCACGCTGGAGTGTGCCGGCAACGGCCGCGTCTCCCTCGTGCCGCAGCCGCGCGGCTTGCAGTGGGGCCTCGGGGCGGTCGGCACCGCCGAGTGGGCCGGCGTGCCGCTGGCCGCGGTGTTGGAGCGGGCGAAGGTCAAGCCGGGGGCGGTCGATGTCGTCCTCGTCGGCGCGGACTCGGGTGCCGTCGCCGGCGACGCCCCGTCGCCGGGCGTCATCGCTTACGACCGCGGCATCCCGCTGGCCAAGGCGCTCAGGCCCGAGTCGATGTTGGCCACGAAGATGAACGGCGAGCCGCTGACCGCGTCGCACGGGGCACCGCTGCGGGCGGTCATCGGCGGCTGGTACGGCATGG
>JANXTD010000818.1 GCA_025352585.1 Fimbriiglobus sp. | reverse complement strand
TCGTAGGTGAACTGGATCACCTCGGCGTGGCCCGTCCGCTTGCCGCAAACCTCCTCGTAGGTCGGGTTCACGACGTGGCCACCGGCGTATCCGGGGACGACTTCGGTGACGCCCTTCAGCACCTCAAATACGGCCTCGGTGCACCAGAAGCACCCGCCGCCGAACGTCGCTTGTGGCATGTTGTCCCTTATTTCGAGCCGATGCCGTCGAGGAAGTCGAGGACTGCGGCGTTGAAGGCGTCCGGCGTTTCGAGGTTGCTCAGGTGCCCCGCCCCCGGCAGCACGACCAGCTTCGCCCCGCGGATGCCGGCGACTAACGCCTCGGCGGCACTCGGCGGCGTCAGCGTGTCCTCGTCGCCGACGAGCACCAGCGTCGGCACGTCGATGGCCGCGAGGCCGGGGCGGGCGTCCGGCCGGTCGCGTAGGGCGATCAGCCCGGCGACGACCGCGGCCTTGTCTTGAGAAAGCCCGGTGCGGCGGAACTCGGAGACGACCCCCGGCCGGTCCGCATGCGATGTCGCCCCCAGAACCTTGGGCAACATCGCCTCGACCTGCGCCACGCTGCCGTGGGCCTCGACCGCCTCGATCGCCGCGTCGCGGCCCGCCCGCGCCTCGTCGCTGTCCGGTTCCGCCCGCGTGTCGGCCAGGACCAGGGCTTTCACATGGTTCGCGTGGCGGCGGGCGAAGGCAAGGGCGACGTAGCCCCCCATCGATAGCCCGCACACCACCAGCGGCGTCGGGATTTTCTGGGCGACGATCCAGCCGGCCACGGCGTCGGCCATCGACTCGACGCCCCAGCCGCCCGCGGGCAACTCGCAGCCGCCGAAGCCGAAGGCGTCGATGGCGTGGACGCGGTAGCGCCCCGACAGCGCGGCGACTTGCCCGGCCCACATGCCGCGGTCGAGCGGGAAGGCGTGCAGCAGCACCACCGGCGGGCCTTCGCCCTCCGAAAGTACCGCCGCCGACGACAAGCAAGACTGGGCCACGGCGTTTCTCATGCGTCGGTCTCTCGGAATGCTGTAAACTGTGCCCACCGGCACTGGAATAATAGCCGGAAGCCCGCCGCAAACGCCCGCCCCCACTCGGTCGCCACGTTTTATGCGAATCCTGCAAATCCGCTGCCGCGACGTTGCGCGGCCCCTCGTGGCGGGACTCCTCGCCTCGACACTCGGAGGCTGCAACCGGCCCGCGCCCGACACGGTGGCCGCGCCCCTGCCGCTGGTTTACTTCGACTTCCCCCGCACCGACGAGGTGACGGACTTCGAGGAGTTCACGGGCCGGGCCGAAGCCTTGCAGAGCGTCGAGTTGCGCTCGCGGGTCACCGGCTACCTCGACGCCCTGCACTTTACCGACGGCGAAGTCGTTCCGAAGGGCAAACTCCTGTTCACCATCGACGACCGGCTCTACAAGGCCGAACTCGACCGGGCGACCGCGAGCCTGAAGGTCGCCGACGCCCACCTCGCCCGCGTCAACCGCGACTACGTCCGCGTCGAGAAGCTCAAGGACTCGCGGGCGGTCAGCGCCGAGGAGTTCGACAAGGTCGTCGGCGACCAGGCCGAGTCCGAGGCGGCCCTGAACGTCGCGACTGCCGCGGTCGTGACGGCCAAGCAGAACCTGGCGTACACCAAGATCGCCGCCCCCGTCGCCGGCCGCATGAGCCGCCGCTACGCCGACCCCGGCAACCTCGTCAAGGCCGACGACACCCCGCTGTCAATGCTGCTGAACATCGACAAGATCCACGTCTACTTCGACGTGGACGACCGCACCTCGCTCGAAATCAGCCGGGCGGTCGCGCAAGGGACGCTGAAGTTCGAGGCCGACAGCAAGACCGAAGTCGAGATCGGCCTGCCCGACGAGGAGGGGTACTACATCCGCGGCAAGATCGACTTTATCGATAACAAGTTCGACCAGGGCACGGGCACCCGGCGGCTCCGGGCGGTCGTCGAGAACTCCGCCAAGGTGCCCACGCCCGCCGAGAACTCCGCGAAGCCACCCGCCGAGAACGCCACGACGCTGCTCTCGCCGGGGCTGTTCGTCCGCGTCAAGTTGCCGACCTCCGGCAAGCGGCAAGTGCTGCTCGTCCCCGAGGTGTCGCTGGGTACGAACCAGGGCAAGAAGTTCGTCTATGCCCTCACCGACAAGGACGAAGTGGTGCGCCGCGACGTGGCCAAGGTCGGCAAGCAGTACGGGCCGTACCGCGTGCTGCTCGAGTCGAAGGTGCTGCCCACCGAGCGCATCCTGGTCAAGGGCATCCAGCGGGTCCGCGACGGCGTGAAGGTGGAGGCCCGCCGCGTCGAGGCCGCGCCGGCCAAGGACCTGTCGCCCGACAGTAACCAGACCGGCAAGAGTGGCGTGCCGTCGAAGCCGACCGGCAGCGCTGCCGCCCCGCCCGCCCCCCAAGCCCCGGCCCGCTCGGGGTCGTAACGGAGGCCTCTGTATGCTGGCGAAGTTCTTCATCGACCGGCCGATCTTCGCGTCGGTCCTCTCGATCGTCATCGCCCTCGCCGGGGCGATCAGCGCCTTCCAACTGTCGATCTCGCAGTACCCGCCGGTGACGCCGCCGACGATCCAGGTCGATTGCGCCTACCCCGGCAGCAGCTCCAAAATCGTCGCCGAGACGATCGCCGCGCCCATCGAGCAGCGGGTCAACGGCGTCGAGCGGATGCTGTACATGACCTCGCAATCGACCAGCGACGGCTCGTACACACTGACCGTCGCCTTCGAGCCGGGGACCAACCTCGACCTCGCGCAAGTGATGGTTCAAAATCGCGTCAACCTCGCCCTGCCGGAACTCCCCGAGGTGGTCCGCTCGACCGGCGTGACGACGCGCAAGCGGTCGCCGGAGATCCTGCTGACCATCAGCGTCAACAGCCCGGCGACGGCCGACGACCCGCAGGGCCGCTACGACCAGCTCTACCTGAGCAACTACGCCGTCACCCGCATCAAGGACGAGTTGAGCCGCATCGAGGGCATCAGCGACGTGACGGTGTTCGGCCAGCGCGACTACAGCATGCGCGTCCACGTCGATCCGGTGAAGCTCTCGGCTCGCGGACTGACTTCGCTCGACGTTGTCAACGCCGTCAAGCAGCAGAACCTGCAAGTCTCACTCGGCCGGCTCGGCGACGACGACCAGACGGCGACCTCGATCCCGATGACTTTCGTCGGCCGGTTAATGAGCGAGGCGGAGTTCGCCAACGTCGTCGTCAAGGCTTCGCCCAACGCCGTCGTGCGGGTGCGCGACATCGGCCGCGTCGAGTTGAACGCCAAGGCGCAGGACGTGGAGAACCGGTTCGACAACAAGCCGACGATCGGCCTGGCGATCTTTCTGCTCTCCGACGCCAACGCCTTGCAGTGCGCCGAGGAGATCAAGGCGGCCGTCGCGGTCCTTGCCAAGGAACTGCCTGAGGGCATCGCCTGCGAGATCGGCTACGACACGACGCCGTTCATGCGCGAGTCGATCCGCGAGGTCTTCAAGGCCCTGCGCGACTCGGTCATCCTCGTCGCGATCGTGGTGCTGGTGTTCCTCCAGACTTGGCGCGCGGCGATCATCCCGCTCGCGGCGGTGCCGACGGCGATTGTGGGGACTTTTGGTGCGATGTGGCTCGTCGGCTTCGGCCTGAACAACCTCACGCTGTTCGGCCTCGTCCTGTCGGTCGGCATCGTCGTCGATGACGCCATCGTCGTCGTCGAGGCGGTCCAGCACCAGCTCGAAAAGGGTCTCTCACCGCGGGCCGCGACGCTGGCGGCGATGGAGGACGTGGCCGGGCCGATTGTGGCCGTCGGGGCGGTGCTGGTCGCGGTGTTCGTGCCGTGCGCCTTCTTCCCCGGCATCGTCGGCTCCTTCTTCCGCCAGTTCGCCTTGACCATCGCGATCTCGACGCTGATCTCGACCTTCAACTCGCTGACCCTCAGCCCCGCCCTCGCGGCGATCCTGCTGCAACGCAAGGGGGCGAAGCCGGACCTCGTGACCCGCGGCATGAACCGCGTCTTGGGCGGCTTCTTCCGCGTCTTCAACGCCGTGTTCCGTAGGGGCGGCGACGCCTACGTCGCCACGGTGCGTTGGCTGGTGCGCCTGCCGCTGCTGGCCGTCGTCGCCTACGCCGGGGTGCTGCTGCTGTCGTACTTCGGCTACCTGAAGATGCCGACCGGGTTCATCCCGCAGCAGGACAAGGGCTACCTCATCGCCAGCATCCAACTGCCCGACGCAGCCTCGGCGGAGCGGACCCGCGAGGAGGTCCGCAAGATCACCGAGATCGCCCTCGGCACCCCCGGCGTCGGCCACGTCAACAGCGTCGCCGGCAACTCGTTCGTGTTGAGCGCTTACGGCAGCAACTTCGGCTCGATGTTCATCATCCTCGACCCGTTCGAGAAGCGCTTGCGTCCCGAGTCGTACCCCGAAATCGCCTTGCCCGACGGGACGACCCGGCCGGTGACCGCGGCGGAACTCTACTCGGACGCCGTGGCGACGGAGTTGCGCAAGCGGATCGCCGCGAACGTCCACGACGCCCAGGTGAACCTCTTCGGCGCGCCGGCGGTGCCGGGGCTGGGGCGGGCCGGCGGCTTCCGGCTCATGGTCGAGGACCGCGGCGTCGAGGACATGAACTTCCTCAGCGAGATGGCCGACAGCCTCGTGCGGCAGGGCAACGCCTCGCCCGGCCTCGTGGGGCTGTTCACGGTGTTCCGCACCAACTCGCCGGAACTGCGGGTGCAGGTCAACGCCGCCGCGTGCTCGGCCGAGGGGATCGACGTGCGCGACGTGTACGCCGTGATGCAATCGACCCTGGGCGTGCGCTACGTCAACGACTTCAACCGCTTCGGCCGCACCTGGCAGGTCAACGTCCAGGCCGACCGCCAGTTCCGCGACGACGTGACGACCGTGCGCAAGCTCAAGATCAAGAACAAGGCCGGCAACTTGGTCCCCCTGGGGGCCGTCGCCACGGTCGTCGAGACCAACGGCCCGCCGGTGCTGACGCGCTACAACACCTACCCCGCGGCCGCGATCAACGGCAACGTCAAGCCGGGCACCAGCAGTGCCAGTGGCCTCTCCACGATGCAGAAGATCGCCGAGCGCGAACTGCCGAGCGCCATGAAGGCCGAGTGGACCGAACTCGCCTTCATCGAGGAGCGGTCGCGCGACACCGGCTTCGCCGTGTTCGCCATCGCCGTCGCGGTCGTGTTCCTGGTGCTGGCTTTCCTCTACGAGAGCTGGGCGTTGCCGCTGGCGGTGATCCTGGTCGTGCCGATGTGCGTGTCGAGTTCGCTGTTCGGGGTCTGGCTCACCAGGCTCGACAAACTCCCGGCCGACCAATTGGCCGTCACCCTCGGCGGGCGGACGTGGAACCCGGCCTACGCGCTGGGGCTGGCGAGTCCTGGGAAGGTGATCGGCGGGGTGACGAGTCCCGGCGAGGTGTTCGATATCAACTTGGCGTCACGGATCGGCATCGCCGCGCAAGACATCAACATCTTCACGCAGGTCGGCTTCGTTGTCCTCATCGGGCTGGCGTGCAAGAACGCCATCCTGATCGTCGAGTACGCTAAGCGGCAGCGGGACGCCGGGCGGGACCGCCGCGCCGTAATCCTGGAGGCGTGCCAGCTCCGGCTGCGGCCGATCCTGATGACCTCCGCGGCGTTCGTCCTGGGCGTGCTGCCGCTCGTCCTGGCCACCGGGGCGGGGGCCGAGATGCGGACCGCCCTCGGCGTCGCGGTCTTCTCGGGCATGATCGGCGTGACCTTCTTCGGCATCTTCCTCACGCCCGTCTTCTACGTCCTCGTCGATCGCCTCTCGAACCGCGTCGCGGTGGACGTGGGCTGGCTGCGGCAGGCGTGGCACGCGGTGCGGTACGTCGTCAAGTTCGAGTTCCTCCGCCCGGTGGTTCGCCGCGTCGGCGTCCGCTTCAACCTGCCCGCCGGCTCGTAACGCTTCCCAGAGACTCCGCCGTGTTCGCGCGCTTCTTCATCGACCGCCCCATCGCCGCCGCCGTGCTGTCGATCCTGATCACGCTCGGCGGGGCCGTCGGGCTGACGCGGCTGCCGGTGGCGCTCTACCCCGAGATCACCCCGCCGACGGTCGAGGTGGCCGCCGTCTACGCCGGGGCTAACGCCCGCATCGTCGAGGACACCGTGGCGTCGCCGATCGAGCAGCAGGTCAACGGCGTCGAGGGGATGCTGTACCTCTCGTCGGTCTCCGGCAACGACGGCACGTACACGTTGACCGTGACCTTCAAGTCCGGGACCGACTTAAACATTGCGCAGGTGCTGGTGCAGAACCGCGTCAACCTTGCGGAGCGGGTGTTGCCCGACATCGTGCGGCGGCGCGGGGTGTCGGTGAAGAAGAAATCGACGGGGCAGTTGATGATCATCAACTTGCGGTCGCCGGACAAGAAGCACAACGACATTTACCTGAGCAACTACGCCACGATCCAACTCCGCGACGAGTTGGCCCGGCTGGAGGGCGTCGGCGACATCACGTTCCTCGGCGAGCGCGACTACAGCATGCGCGTCTGGCTCGACCCCGACAAGCTGACGGCGCGCAACCTGTCGCCGGCCGACGCGGTGCGGGCGGTCGAGGAGCAGAACGCCCAGGTCGCGGCGGGGCAGATCGGCCAGCCGCCGGCCCCGTCGGGGCAGATGTTCCAGTACACGATCAACACCTTGGGCCGCCTGCAAACTCCCGAGCAGTTCGCCGACATCGTGCTCAAAACTGACCCCGACGGCCGGGCGGTGCGGTTGAAGGACGTCTGCACGCGCATCGAACTCGGGGCGGTCGGCTACGACCAGACCTGCACGCTCGACGGCCAGCCGTCGATCGCGCTGGGCGTCTACCAGTTGCCGGGGACCAACGCCCTCGACACGGCCAGGCGGGTCCGGGCCAAGATGGCCGAGTTGCGGCCGAAGTTCCCCGAGGGCGTCGATTACTCCATCGTCTACGACACGACCCCGTTCATCGAGGAGTCGGTCCGCGAGGTGCTCATTACCCTGCGCGACGCGGTGTTCCTCGTCGCGCTCGTGATGCTCGTCTTCCTGCAAAGCTGGCGGTCGGCGGTCATCCCGCTCGCCGCGGTGCCGACCGCCATCGTCGGTACTTTTGGCGTTATGGCAGTGCTGGGCTACAGCCTCAACACGCTGACCCTCTTCGGCCTCGTGCTGGCCGTCGGCATCATCGTCGACGACGCGATTGTCGTCGTCGAGGCAGTCGAGCACCACATCGAGGCGGGCTTGGCCCCGCGCGACGCGGCGCTCGCGGCGATGCGCGACGTGTCGGGGCCGGTTATCGCCGTGGGCCTGGTGCTGGCGGCGGTGTTCGTGCCGTGCCTGTTCATCAGCGGCATCCTCGGCCAGTTCTTCCGCCAGTTCGCCGTGACCATCGCCATCTCGACGCTGCTGTCGGCGTTCAACTCGCTAACCCTGAGTCCCGCCTTGAGCGCGCTGTTGCTGCGGCCGCGCGACGGCCGGGTGCGCGAGCCGCTGCCACGAATCGCGATCCCCGTGCTGCTCGCCGGCCTCGCCCTCGTCGCCGCGCGGCGGTACGCCGTCGAACTCGGCCCGATCGACGCCTGGCTCACGGCGACGCTGCCGCCGGCGTGGCAGGCGAAGGTCGAGCCGTGGCGGGCCGACCTGGTGCCGTGGCTGGTCGCAATCGTCGGCTTCGTCGTCGGCTTCGGCCTGCGGGTCGTGCTGAACCGCGCCCTCGGCTGGGCCTTCTACGTCTTCAACCGCCTCTTCGACGGCTTAACGGTGGGCTACCTCGCCGTCACCCGCGTGCTGCTGTTCGTCACGCCGGTCGTGTTGCTGGCGTACCTCGGGCTGGTCGGACTGACGGTCGAGGTGATGCGCCGCTCGGCCGTCGGCTTCGTGCCGAACCAGGACAAGGGGTACCTGATCGTCAACCTGCAACTGCCCGACTCGGCGTCGCTGATCCGCACCGCGGCCGTGTTGCGCACCGTGGACGAGTACGCCCGCAACCTGCCCGGCGTGACGCACACCATCGCCGTCGCCGGGCAGTCGCAGTTGCTGGGGGCCAACGCGCCGAACCTGGGCACGGTGTACGTCATGCTCGACGGCTTCGAGAACCGCCACGACCCCAAGCTGTCGTCGTCGGCGATCGGGGCGGAGTTGCAGCGGCTCTGCCAGGCCGACATCGCCGACGCCGTGGTGACGGTCTTCGGCGCGCCGCCCATCGACGGCCTGGGGGCGACGGGCGGCATCAAGCTGATCGTGCAGAACCGCGGCGACCCCGACTCGCAGTTCTTGCAGGCGACCACCGAGCGCGTCGTCGAGGACGCGCAAGCCCGCCCCGAACTGACCGGCGTGTTCACCGGCTACCGCGCCGACACGCCGTGGCTCGAACTGCGGCTGAACCGCGAGCAGGCCGAGGCGACGGGGGTGCCGGTGGCCAACATCATCAACAGCCTGCAAGTCGAGTTCGGCTCGTACTACGTCAACGAGTTCAACCGCTTCGGCCGCACCTGGCAGGTCAACGTCCAGGCCGACCAGCGCTTCCGCAACGACCTCTCGGACCCGCGCAAGATCACGGTGCGCTC